>NZ_JBVJHZ010000008.1:0-156689 GCF_055586545.1 Glycomyces sp. NPDC050141
CCCCCCCCCCCCCCCCCCCCCCCCCCCCCCCCCCCCCCCCCCCCCCCCCCCCCCCCCCCCCCCCCCCCCCCCCCCCCCCCCCCCCCCCCCGCCACCATCATCCTCAGGCTTCGAACAGCCCCTGGCCGACGTAGCCGCCCTCGGGCGCACCCGGCGGGAGCACGAACACCGCGCTGCCTTCGGCGGTGATGAACTCGCTCAACCGGTCAGACGCGGCCATCTTCTCCTGCGCGTCGATGAACGCCTGCGGGTCGGCCTGGAAGGACACGAACAGCAGCCCCGCGTCGTACGGGTGCGCGGCGTGCATGTGCCCGTCCTCGTGCCCGTCGGTCGCGGCATCGGAGCTGACATCCCCCTGGGTGAGGAACCCGTAGTCGTAGTTGTAGCCGCGCCGCACCATCGGCGCGTCGTGCACGACCGCGATGTGCGAGTCGGCCGGGACGGCGGGCAGGCCCGACTCGTCGAGGGCCTCGAAGTCCGGGTGGTCGAGCTCGCCGCCGCCGCTCAGCGGCACACCGGAGTCGCGCTCGCGCCCGAACGTCAGGTTCTGGTCCTCGGCGGTGAGCATCGACCAGTCCGGCAGCCGCATCCGGATCTTGCGGAACACCAGGTACGTGCCGCCTTCGAACCACGAAGGCTCCGAGTCGACCGCCCACACGCGCTCGTCGAAGGTGGCCGATCCGACCTCCGGGTTCGCGCTGCCGTCCTTGAACCCCATGAGGTTCCGGGGCGTGCCGCCCTCGGCCGGGCGCGACGAGAAGCCTTGCTGCACCCAGCCGAGCGTCCCGTACCCGACCGCGCGCTTGCGCAGCTCCAGGAACGCGCTGCTCACCACCTGCTGGTCGTCGCCGCAGACCTGCAGGAGCAGGTCGCCGCCGGACCAGGCCGGGTTCAGCTTGTCGCCGTCGAACTCGGGCAGCTCCACCAGCTTCGACGGCTGCGCCGCCTCCAGCCCGGCCTTCGCGAACACGTTCGGGCCGAGCCCGAACGTCACCGTCAGCCGCGCCGGGTCCAGGCCCGCCGCCACCGCTTCGGCGTCGAACTGGTCGTCCCCGTCGATCTTCGCCTTCGGCGGCGCCTCACCGGCCGCTAGGGCAGCGGCTACCGCCGACCAGTCCCGCAGCAGGGTCTGGAGGTTCGCCTTCATCGCGGCCGCGTCGAGGGCTTCGCCGGTCATCGCCTTGTCGGACAACGTGAACGACGCGAACAGCGCGTGCTGCTGCGCGAGTGTCTCGATCCCGCCCTGCCGGTCGCCGAAGAACGGCTCGATGGTGGATGCTGCCTCGGCCGCTTCGCCTCCATCGTTCTGCGACGACGCGATGGCCATGCCGACGCCCGCGCCGACCGCCGCCGAGATCGTCGCCCCCGCCAGCGCCGCACGCCGCGACACCACGGCCTCGCCGTCGTTGTTCTCCCTGGGCGGCTTGCGGAACCGCTGCCACAGCCCGATAGCGATGTCGATGACGATGAACGCGGCCAGGGAGATGCCGAGTAGCGGGAAGAACCAGCCGACTCCGGCCGCGACGACCACGACCCCTGCGGCGACCCACGACGGGAGCTTCCGCAGCGTCCCGCGCGCGTACGGACGGCCCATAGTCGCGCGCCGGTTTTCCGATGAGCGCAGTGGGCGGCGCTGCCACCACATCCGGTAGCCCCACACGATCATCAGCACGACCGCGAGCATCGCCGCCGCCAGCAGCAGCTGGTTCGCCAGACCGAACAGCAGGCCCATGTGCGCGGCGATGAACACGTTCGTCGCCTGCGCCATGAACGGCCAGTCCGCGAACCGCAGCTCCTCGGCCACCTCCGGCGCGCCACCGGCCGTGTCGACGACCAGCTGGTCCTGCTCGAGCGGCAGCGACCGGTGCGTCTCGGCCACCAGGTACTGCGTGCCCTCGCCCGTGGGGAGGGTGATCTGCAAGGGGCCGTTCATGTCCGCGTCGCGCGCGGTCGCGTACACGCTGTCGAGCAGCGCCACCGCGAACGGCGAGGCCTCAGTCGAGTCGTGGTGCCCGCCGTGGCCACCGTGGTCGCCCCCGGACGCGCCCTCCACCGTGACCGAAGGCGTCGTCCAGCTCAAGGTCTCGCGCAGCTTGTCGACGTTCTCGCCCGCGTACCGCGACCAGGTCAGACCCGTCACCGAGAGGAACAGCAGAATGAGGACCAGCCACAGGCCCACCGGGCCGTGCCACGCGAGGGTCCGGGACCGGCCCGAACCGGTCGGCTTCGGCCGCCACAGGCCGCCGTTCGCCCTCTTGCGGGCGATCCACAGGACCAGGCCCCCGAGCGCCACCACCCACAGCCAGCTGGCCGCGAGCTCCGAGTACAGGCGGCCCGGCTCGCCGAGGTGCAGGTTCCGGTGCAGCGTCGAGATCCACTCGCGCACCGGCCCGGCCCGCGAGGACCCGTACGAGGTCGAGTCGCCGAGCACCTCCCCGGTGTACGGGTCGACGTAGACGACGGCGACCGCACCCGACTCGCGGACCACGCTGTCGTCGACGACCACAGCCGTCGACGCGTCGTCCTCGTCGGCCGGGCGGATCGCCGTCACCGTCCAGTCCGGGTGGGTCGCGGTGACGGCCTCGACCTGGTCGGCGAGGCTCAACCGCTCGCCCCCCTCGTCAACCGTGCGCAGATCGGAGTAGAGCGCGTCCTCGACGGGGTAGGACAGCGCGTAGGCCAGCCCGGTCACGGCCGAGACCAGCAGGAACGGGGCTATGAGAATGCCGGCGTAGAAATGCAGCCGGAGCAGCAGCTGCCTGAGGGCAGCCCAAATCTTGGGTTTATCTGACATTGTTCGCTTTCCGAGCAGCCCGGGAGCACACGGGAACCAGGGCAGGAGTCAACGCCGAAGGCGCTGGGGGACAAAAGGACTCAGGAGAAAGCGAACAGAGGTGGACCGCGGTGCGAAATCGCCGTGCGCACCGCCGGGACCGGACGCGGCGTCTGCGCCCGCAGCGTGAACCGGCGCGGCCGGATCACCACGAGAGCGCCCGCGCCGAGGAACCGGACCACGCGCGCGAAGAAGAGCGTCAGCGCGTCGAGGAGCTTCGCGAACGCGGCATCACCGCGCGCCAGCCACGACGCCTGCGCCAGAGCGGCCGCGACGTGCACCAGCCACATGCTCAGGCCCGCGCCGTGCGCGTGCCCCGCCGTGGCGGCGGCCCCGATCTCGAAGAACTCGTGCAGCCCGTACTGCGCCGCAAGGCACAGGGGCGCGAGCGCGAGGAACCCGCGCTGGCGTCCGCCGATGCCGTACGCGGCGGCGAAGAGCAGGAGGAGCGCGGCGGCGAACTGGAGCGGGCCGGGGGCGTTCCCGCCGCTCCACAGGTGCAGGAGGAGCGAAGCGGACGCCGAGACCGCTGCGAACACGGCGGCCCGCAGCAGTCGGAACGGAGTCTGCCTCACTTGCACGCGCGTATTGTGTCACGCCGCCCCGAAACGGCGGAACCCCCGCGTCGGCAATGCGACGCGGGGGTGTCGGGAATCAGGCCCGCTTGGGGCCGTAGGTGAGTCGCCGCAGCAGGACCTCGAACGGGCCCCGTTTCCCGGCCTTGTCCAGGGCGACCGCCACGAACACGGTGACCAGCCAGGTCCCGAACGCGACGCCGAACGCTCCGAGGTACCCCAGGTCTTCGCCGAGGCCGAAGCCCCAGGCGGTGAGCAGCGGCGCCATGATGAACGACTGCAGCAGGTAACTCGTGAGCGAACGCTCGCCGACCGCCGCGAGGGCCCCGGGGACGCCCCGGCGGCCGAAGCCGCGCAGCTTGTGGGCCAGGAGCGCGAACCCGCAGATGTACCCGATCCCGGCGTAGAGTCCGCCCAGGAGCGTCAGGTACACCGAGGCCTGCCACAGCCCCGTCGAGGGCTCCCAGGCGCCGAGGCCGATGAGCGCCACGGGAAGCGCGCTCGCGACGTTCACGACCATGCCGGTGACGAAGACCTTCTTCAGCTGCGGCAGGTGCGCTTCGGGGTGCTCGATCCAGCCCGCGCGGTGGAGCATCATGCCAGCGATGACCAGCGGGAAGAACGAGCCGGTGATCATGATGCCGAGGACGCCGGTGGGCGAGGCGATCGCCCCGAACACCATCTGCTCGAGGTACGGCGGCAGGTCGAAGCTCGGCGGCGTCCCGTTCGTGGTGAAGAAGTACGCCATGATCGCGTTGCCGACGAGCACGACGTACGCGATCGAGCCGAGCAGCCAGCGCTTGAGCGACCTGTCGGAGAGGTGCACGAAGAACAGGGCGATCAGGCCCATCGCGCCGTACGGGGCGAGGATGTCGCCGTAGAACAGGAACACCGAGTGGACGAAGCCGAACGCCAGGAGCCACCAGGAGCGGCGGTGCAGGATCTTGCGGACGCCTTTGGCCTCGATGCCGCGCGCGAACATCCGCGAGGCCATGATGGCGATGCCGAACCCGTAGAGGACGGCGAACATCGGGCGGGAGCGCTCGGCGATGAGCAGCTGCTCGAAGAAGTACGCGATGTGGTCGGCGGCCGACTGCCCGGTGTTGTGGTTGTACTTGTCGTGCTCCATGCCCCACAGGTGGACCGGGACGTTCGCGAGGGCGATGAACAGGAGCATGAAGCCGCGCGCGATGTCGGGTGCGAGCGAGCGTTCGGCCTTGGTGATCGAGGTTGGCGGGCCGGGCGGCCCGAGCGTGGCGAGGGGCGGTGCGGAGGACACGACGGACTCCTTTGCGGAGGTGACGGGCTTGCTCTGGTTTCACTTCCCACAGTAGGGAAGACGAGCCGCGCGCGCAGTAGTGCAGGCCCCCGGGACGGGCTACCGCCTGCCTCACCGGGACCCCCGTGGACCCGGTGAGGCAGGTGCTCAGACCCGCTTGGGGCCGTACGTGAGGCGGCGCAGCAGGACCTCGAACGGGCCCCGCTTCCCGGCCTTGTCGAGCGCGACCGCCACGAAGACGGTGACCAGCCAGGTGGCGAACGCGACGCCGAACGCCGTCAGGTACCCCATGTCCTCGCCGAGGCCGAGGCCCCACGCGGTGAGCAAGGGGGCCATGATGATCGACTGCAGCAGGTAGCTGGTGAGCGAGCGTTCCCCCACGGCCGCGAGCGCGCCCGGGATGCCCCGGCGGCCGAAGCCGCGCAGCTTGTGGGCCAGGAGCGCGAAGCCGCAGATGTAGCCGAGCCCGGCGTACATGCCGCCCAGGAGCGTCAGGTACATGGCGCCGACGAACAGCGGCTTCGCGGGTTCCCAGACGCCGAGCGCGATGAGCGCCACGGGAAGCGAGCTGGCCACGTTCACGACCATGCCGGAGATGAAGACCTGCTTCAGCCTGGGCAGGTGCGCCTCGGGGTGGTCGATCCAGCCCGAGCGCTGGAGCACCATGCCCGCCGCGACGAGCGGGAGGAACATAGCCAGGAGCAGGCTGACCGCGATGACCATGGTCGAGGCGAAGACGCCCATGACCATCTGCTCGACGTACGGCGGCAGGTCCCCGGACACGGGCGCGCCGCCGCCGCCGCTGGTGTACGCGAACGCGAGCAGCGGGAGGCCGATGACGACGAGGTAGATCGCGGAGCCCCACAGCCACTTCTTGAGGGCCTTGTCCGAGAGGTGCACGAAGAACAGCGCGATGAGGCCGGTGGCGCCGTAGGGGGCGAGGATGTCGCCCCAGAAGAGGAACAGCGAGTGGATCAGGCCGAACGCGACGAGCCACCAGGAGCGGCGGCGCAGGACCTTGCGGACGCCCTTGGGGTCCATGCCGCGCGCGAACATCCGCGAGGCCATCACCGCGATGCCGAAGCCGTACAGGATCGCGAACATCGGCCGGGAGCGCTCGGCGATGACCAGCTGCTCGACGAACAGCGCGATGTGGTCGGCCCCGGACTGGCCCGTGTTGTGGCCGTAGTTGTCGAAGCCCATGCCCCACAAGTGGATCGGGACGTTGGCGAGCGCGATGAACAGGAGCATGCCGCCGCGCGCGATATCGGGGGCGAGCGAGCGCTCGGCCTTGCTGATCGAGGCCGGCGGGCCCGGCGGTTCGACGGTGGCGAGCGGGGTGGAGGCGGACACGGTGTCTCCTTTGTGGCGGACTGGGTGTGGTTTCCTGTCCACCAGTCTAGGTATCCGGGCCCTGCGAGGAGTCCTGCCAGCGGCCGAACCTGGCGTGCCGCCGACCCTACCCAGGTCGTAGTACTGAGGGCCCCAACGCGAATGCGTTGGGGCCCTCAGGCTGCTGCTACTGTTCCGGCTACACCTTGGTGAACAACAGCGCCGCGTTGTGGCCGCCGAAGCCGAAGGCCGTGTTGAGCGCGGCGTTCAGCTCCACCTTGCGGGCCTCGTTCGCCGCGACGTCGAGGTCCAGGGCCGGGTCCGGGTTCTCGAGGTTGATCGTCGGGGGGATGACCCCCTCCTTGATCGCCAGGATCGCCGCGATCGACTCGACTGCGCCCGCGCCGCCGAGCAGGTGCCCGGTCATGGACTTGGTCCCGGTCAGCACGACGTGGTCGCCCACGACGCGCTTGATGCCCTTGACCTCCGCCATGTCGCCCACCGGAGTGGACGTCGCGTGGGCGTTGACGTGGCCGATCTCTTTCGGGTCGATACCGGCCTGCTTGATCGCGGCCGCCATCGCCCGGCTGCCGCCCCGGCACTCCGGGTCGGGCTGGACCATGTCGAAGCCGTCGGAGGTCAGGCCGGAGCCCGCCACGACGGCGTAGATCTTCGCCCCGCGGGCCTCGGCGTGCTCGCGGCGCTCCAGGATGAGCGCGCCGCCGCCTTCGCCCATGACGAACCCGTCGCGGTCGCGGTCCCAGGGCCGGGAGGCGTGCGTCGGGTCGTCGTTGCGGGTCGACATGGCCTTCATCGACGAGAACCCGGCCATCGGCAGGCCGCCGATGACCGCTTCCGCGCCGCCCGCCACGACCACGTCGGCGCGGCCGAGGCGGATCATGTCGGCGCCCGAGGCGATCGCCTCGGCCGAGGTGGCGCACGCGCTGGTGGGGGCGTGCACGCCGGCCTGGGCGCCGAATTCCAGGCCGACCACGGCGGCGGGGCCGTTGGGCATGAGCATGGGCACGGTGAACGGGGAGACCTTGCGGGCGCCGCTCTCTTCCAGGATGTCGTCCTGGGCGAGGAGCGTGAGCGCCCCGCCGATGCCGGAACCGAAGACGACGCCCAGGCGTTCCTTGTCGAGGTCGTCGCTCAGCCCCGCGTCGTCCCACGCCTGCTGAGCCGCGATGAGCGCGATCTGCTCGGAGCGGTCCAGGCGGCGCAGCCGCACCCGAGGGAGGACCTCGGACGGCTCCACCGCCAGCTCGGCGGCGATACGGCAGGGGAGTTCCCGCGCCCACTCGTGTTGGAGCAGGTGCACGCCCGACCGACCGGCCACGAGTGCTTCCCAGGTCGACGCCACGTCCCCGCCGAGGGGAGTGGTCGCGCCGAGCCCGGTCACGACTACCTCAGTCACATTTAGCCCTTTTCGATAAAGGAGACGGCGTCGCCGACGGTCTTCAGGTTCGCGACCTCGTCGTCCGGGATCTTCACGCCGAACTTCTCTTCAGCGGCGACGACGACCTCGACCATGGCGAGCGAGTCGACGTCCAGGTCGTCGGTGAACGACTTGCCGTCGGCGACATCGTCGGGGTTGACGCCCGCGACCTCTTCGAGAATGTCGGACAGGCCTTCGCGGATCTCGTCACGAGACAGAGCCATGAGTTATTTCCTCTCGATAATTACGGGCAGCGGATGACTTGCCCGGCGTAGGTGAGTCCGCCGCCGAATCCGAACAGGAGGATCGGGGCGCCGGAGGCCACCTTGCCACTTTGTACCAACTTCGACAGCGCCAGCGGCACCGATGCCGCGGACGTGTTGCCGGAGTAGACGATGTCCTCGGCGACGACGCAGTCGTCGCTGAAGTCGAGGCGCTTGACGATGCCCTGGATGATGCGCAGGTTCGCCTGGTGCGGCACGAAGGCCGCGAGCTCGTTGACCTTGAGGCCGGCCCGCTCGGCGACCTGCTCGATGAGCGGCGCGAGCTGGGTGGTGGCCCACCGGAACACGGTCTGGCCGGCCTGCTTGATGAACGGGACGTCCTCCTCGATGCGGATGACGTCACTCATCGACGGCTCGGAGCCCCACAGGACCGGGCTGATGGCCAGCTCCGGGTTGTCGGTGCCCTCGATGACGACCGCGCCCGCGCCGTCGCCGAAGAGGACGCACGACGAGCGGTCCTCCCAGTCGGTCACGGCCGAGAGGCATTCGGCGCCGATCACCAGCGCGCGCTTGGCGCTGCCGACCCGGATGGCCATGTCGGCCTGGGCCAGCGCGTACTCGAAGCCCGAGCAGGCGGTGTTGATGTCGATGGCCGCCGGGGCGTCGATGCCGAGCGCGTCGGCGACGCGGCAGGCGGTGTTGGGGCAGATGTCCTTGGCGGAGACGGTGGCGACGATGACGAAGTCGATGTCGGCCGAGGTGAATCCGCCGTTGGACAGGGCCTCGCGGGCGGCCTCGATCGCCAGGTCGGCGACCTTCTGGCCGTCGGCGGCGATGCGGCGCTCCTTGATGCCGACACGGGAGACGATCCACTCGTCGTTGGTGTCGACCATTTCGGCGAGGTCGGCGTTGGTGAGGATCTTCTCGGGCTGGTAGTGCCCGACGCTGACGACGCGCGTTCCGATGACGCTCACTCGGCTCCTTCGTTCAACTCGTGTTCGGCATCCGTGCCGTACTCGGCGGCGAGGGCGAGCTCGTCGGGAGTGTTGACATTGATCCGGTCGACGCCCTTGAGGGCCCGCTTCGCGAGCCCGGTGAGGGTACCGGCGGGCGGCAGTTCGAGGACCGCCGTGACGCCCAGTCCTTCAAGCGTACTCATGCACGCGTCCCACCTGACCGGCGACGTGACCTGGGCCACGATCTGCTGCAGGGCCTGGGCGCCGCTGCTCACGGGCCGCCCGTCCTTGTTCGACAGGAGGGTGCGGACCGGGTCGGCGACCCGGATCTCAGAGGCCACGGCTTCGAGCGCTTCCTGCGCGGGCGCCATGTGCGGGGTGTGGAACGCCCCGGCGACCTTGAGCGGGATGATGCGGGCCTTCTCGGGCGGGCTCTGGGTGAGCTTCTCGATCGCGGCGACCGGTCCGGCGGCGACGATCTGCCCGGCGCCGTTGCGGTTCGCGGGCCACGCGCCGGCGTTCTCGATCGCGGCGAGCACGTCGTCCTCGACACCGCCGAGGACGGCGGCCATCGTGGTCGGCTCGATGCTGCACGCGGCGGCCATCTCGCGGCCGCGCACGGCGGCGAGCTTGACGGCGTCCTCGGGGGTCAGGACCCCGGCGAGGGCGAGCGCGGTGAGCTCGCCGACCGAGTGGCCCGCGACGACCTTGGCGGCCGAGACCGGAAGGTACTCGGCGGCCAGCAGCCCGGCGGCCACGAGCAGCGGCTGGGTGTTGGCGGTGTCGGTGATCTCGGCCTGGTCCGCGTTGGTCCCCAGGTGCACGAGGTCGAGCCCGATCAGCTCTGACCAGGCGCGCAGGCGGGCCTCGGCGGCGGGGTCGTAATCGATCCATGGCGAGAGGAACCCGGGCTTCTGCGAGCCCTGCCCGGGAGCGAGAATGGCAAGCACATTAAGACTTTCGCATTGACAACAGGTGATACGGGAGCAGCCTGGAGACTGAAAGCCCGCTCGGTTCTTGTAGGGAATCTACAACACTCGTTGTCAACTGCGAGAACGCCGGGTACCCGAAGCGTTCTCCAGGCGACCTATGGTCAACCCCACACGCAGGACGAAGGCCTCATGCGGTTCGGTGGGGGAGAAACCGGTCACCTCCTGGATACGGCGCAGGCGGTACCGGACCGTGTTCGGGTGGACGTACAGCTCCCGGGCGGTCCCCTCCAGGACGCCGCCGGAGGCGATGAACGCGTCCATGGTCTCCAGCAGCTCGCCGCCCGCGCGCCGCAGCGTCAGGTAGACGCTCTCGCGCAGGGTGCGGCGGGCCTCCTCGTCGCCAGCGATGGCCCGCTCCGGGAGGAGCTGGGTCGCGGTGACGGGCCGGGGCGCGTCGGGCCAGGCCGCGGCGGACCGGTGCCCGGACACGGCCGCGAGCGCCGACGTGGACGCTTCGGCCAGGCCGGTCACGGTGGGGCCCACCACGATCGGGCCGTCGCCGAACTGCCCGGTGAGTTTCTCGACGATCTCCACGGGCTCCTTGACGCCGCCGAGGAGCAGCACGAGGCGGGCGCCGTGGACGCCCGCGAGGATGTCGAGCCCGAGCCGCCGGGCGGCCCGCTGCACCGAGTGGAGCACGAGCGTGGCCTCGCCGCCGGGGGTGGTGCCGGCGACGACGGTGATGGTCTGCGTCTCGGACCAGCCGAGGGCGGCGGCGCGCGAGATCAGCTCGTCGGAGTTGTCGCCGCGCAGGAGCGCGTCGACGAGCATCGCCTGGAGGCGCGCGTCCCAGGCGCCGCGCGTCTCGGCCGCGCGCGCGTACACGCGGGCGGACGCGAACGCGATCTCGCGGCTGAAGCGCAGCACCGACTCGCGCAGCTGGTCGGTCTCGCCATCGGCGGCGAGCGCGGGCACCTGCTCCTCGACCACGTCGATGACGACCTGGATGAGGGCGACGGTGTGCTGGAGGCTGATGGCGCGGGCGAGCTCGACGGGGGCGGCCTCGAAGACCATGTCGGAGGTGCCCAGGTCCTCGCCGCCGTTGCGCAGCCATTCGAGGAACTGCCGCACCCCGGCCTGGGCCACCAGGGTGACCATGGAGCGCTGCTCGGCGGGGAGGTCGCGGAACCAGGGCAGGCGTTCGTCCATCCGGGTGAGCGACTGGGTCGTCAGCGCCGAGGAGGAGCGCTCGATGTTCTGAATGGTCGTGGCCAGATCCATGCCCTATAGCCTGCCAGACGTGGCGCACGCCGCGCATGGCCGTCTGTCGGAATACCTCGGCCGCCACTACTGTTGCGCGGAAGAGCACCACAGAAGCCAAGACAGAGAGGCGGCCCAATGGCCACGGTTGCACTGACCAAGGACAACTTCGAGGAGACCGTCACCGGCAACGGCATCGTGCTGGTGGACTGGTGGGCCGACTGGTGCGGCCCGTGCAAGATGTTCGCGCCCACGTTCGAGGCGTCGAGCGAGAAGCACCCTGACGTCGTCTTCGGGAAGATCGACACCGAGGACCAGCCGGAGCTGTCGGGCGAGGCCGGGATCCAGTCGATCCCCACGCTCATGGCCTTCCGCGACGGCATCCTCCTCTACAGCCAGCCCGGCGCGCTGCCGCCGGCCGCGCTCGAGGAGATCATCGGCAAGGTCAAGGAGCTCGACATGGACGAGGTCCGCCGCCAGGTCGAGGCCGAAGAGGACGAGCACGACCACGAGCACGACCACGCGGGCCACGACCACCAGCACTAGGTCGAACGTGAAAGGGGCCGCGAGCTTTCGCTCGCGGCCCCTTCGTCATACGTACTAGGAGTCGCCGCCCGCTTCGCCGGCCTCGGCGGCGGTCGGGTCGGTGATCTGGTACTTGGCGGCCGCCTGGGCGGCCAGCTCCGGCTTGACCTCGCCGCGGGCGGCGAGCTGCTGGAGTGCGGCCACGGTGATCGACTCGGCGTCGACGTTGAAGTGGCGGCGCAGGGCCCCGCGGGTGTCGGAGTGGCCGAAGCCGTCCGTGCCCAGCGAGGTGTAGTCGCCCGGCACCCAGCGGCTGATGAGGTCCGGGACGGCCCGCATGTAGTCGCTGACGGCGATGAACGGGCCCTCGGCGTTCGCGAGCTTGCTCGTCACGTACGGGACCTGCTTCTCGGCCTCCGGGTGGCGGAGGTTGTGCTTGTCCGCCTCGATGCCGTCGCGGCTCAGCTCGGTCCAGGAGGTGACCGACCAGACGTCGGCGGCCACGCCCCAGTCCGCTTCGAGCAGCTCGGCGGCCTTCGTCGCCCAGGACATGCCCGAACCCGAGGTCAGGAGCTGTACTCGGGGGCCGGAGCCCTGCGCGGTCTGGACCTTGTGGATGCCCCTGAGGATGCCCTCGACGTCCACGTCCTCCGGCTCGGCGGGCTGCACGATCGGCTCGTTGTACACGGTCATGTAGTAGAAGACGTGCTCGCCTTCGCCGTACATGCGGCGCAGGCCGTCCTGGACGATGTGCCCGATCTCGTAGCCGTACGCCGGGTCGTACGAGACGACCGCCGGGTTGGTGTGCGCCAGGAGCAGCGAGTGGCCGTCCTCGTGCTGCAGGCCCTCGCCGTTGAGCGTGGTGCGCCCGGCGGTGGCGCCGATGAGGAAGCCGTTCGCGAGCTGGTCCGTGGCGGCCCAGATCGCGTCGGCGGTCCGCTGGAACCCGAACATCGAGTAGAAGATGTAGAACGGGATCATCGGCTCGCCGAGCGTGTCGCCCGAGGTGCCCACGGCGGTGAACGCGGCCATCGAACCGGCCTCGTTGATGCCCACGTGCATGAGCTGGCCCTGCTCGGACTCCTTGTAGGAGAGGAACAGGTCGCGGTCCACCGACAGGTACTGCTGGCCGTGCGTGGACCAGATCTTCGCCGTCGGGAACATCGCGTCCATGCCGAACGTGCGCGCCTCGTCGGGGATGATCGGGACCCAGCGCTTGCCGGTCTCCTTGTCCCGCATGAGGTCCTTGAGCAGGCGGACGAGCGCCATGGTGGTGGCGGCCTTCTGCTTGCCCGAGCCGCGCTTGGCCGACTTGTAGGTCTCCTCGCCGGGCAGGTTCATCGGGATGACCGTGTTGCGGCGCTTGGGGATCGAACCGCCGAGTGCGGCGCGGCGGGCCTGCACGTACTCGGCCTCGGCCGAACCGGCCGCGGGCTTGACGTACGGCGGCAGGTACGGGTTCGCCTCGAGCTGCGCGTCGGTGACGGGCATCTCCAGGGCGTCGCGGAAGCCCTTGAGGTCGTCGAGGGAGAGCTTCTTCATCTGGTGGGTCGCGTTGCGGCCCTCGAAGGTCGAGCCCAGCTTGTAGCCCTTGACGGTGTGCGCGAGGATCACCGTCGGCTGGCCCTCGTGGTCCATCGCGGCCTTGTACGCGGCGTAGATCTTGCGGTCGTCGTGGCCGCCGCGGCGCAGGTTCCAGATGTCGTCGTCCGACAGGGGCTGGGCCATCGCCTTGGTGCGGGTGTCGCGGCCGAAGAAGTGCTCGCGGATGAACGCGCCCGACTCGGCCTTGAAGGTCTGGAAGTCGCCGTCGGGGGTGGTGTTCATGAGGTTCACCAGCGCGCCGTCGGCGTCGGCGGCGAGCAGCGGGTCCCACTCGGAGCCCCACATGACCTTGATGACGTTCCAGCCCGCGCCGCGGAAGTACGACTCGAGCTCCTGGACGATCTTGCCGTTGCCGCGGACCGGGCCGTCGAGGCGCTGCAGGTTGCAGTTGACGACGAAGGTGAGGTTGTCGAGCTCGGCGCCGGCGGCGAACTGCAGCGCGCCGCGCGACTCGACCTCGTCCATCTCGCCGTCGCCGAGGAACGCCCAGACCTGCTGCTTCTTGGTGTCCTTGATGCCGCGGTCGTCCATGTAGCGGTTGAACAGCGCCTGGTAGATCGCGTTGATCGGGCCCAGGCCCATGGACACGGTCGGGAACTGCCAGTAGTCCGGCATGAGGCGCGGGTGGGGGTAGGACGGCAGGCCGCCCTGCGGGCGCGAGACCTCCTGGCGGAAGCCGTCGAGGTCGTCCTCGGTCAGCCGGCCTTCCACAAAGGAGCGGGCGTACATGCCGGGGGAGGCGTGGCCCTGGAAGAAGATCTGGTCGCCGCCGCCCTCGTGGCCGCGGCCGCGGAAGAAGTGGTTGTAGCCGACCTCGTACAGGTTCGCCGCGGAGGCGTACGTCGAGATGTGGCCGCCCACGCCGATGCCGGGTCGCTGCGCGCGGTGGACCGTCATCGCCGCGTTCCAGCGCACGTATGAGCGGATGCGGTGCTCGATGGCCTCGTCGCCGGGGTAGTGCGGCTCGGACTCCACCGGGATGGTGTTCACATAGTCGGTGCTCGTGGACGCCGGTACGCCGATCTGGCGCTTGCGGGCGTGCTCGAGCAGCCGCTGCATGACGTAGCGGGCACGGGTGCGCCCGCCGCCGTCGAGGAGGCCGTCCAGGGATTCCAGCCACTCGCTGGTCTCCCCAGGGTCAGTGTCCGGTCCTTGGGTCGGCAATCCGTCACTGATGGGCGGCCGGTTCTGTTCCGTGGTCACGGGCGATCCCTCGTTCTAAGACTGCGGCTTTGCAGGGTTGCTCTTCAGGCAGCAGAGTGTCTTCGTTTTCTACCATCCTCCCTTGAATCTACCGCGAGCATCGTCGACCCACCCGCCTTGATGCGACCGCGCCCACACTCCCCGCGACTGTGAAACCCGCTCACCTGCGGTGCTGTGAAAGCCGTCTCGGCAAGCGAGATCACCGCCATGTGAACGTGTCCGCACGACGCCCCAAGGGGGGCTTTGCGAATCCGTTCGCGGGCCTCATTTCCGCGTGCGCGAGCGCTGGATATGACACGCCTCCTATGGTCTACTTCATAGGCTGTGCAGAGCAGAGCGGGACGCTCTGGCAGCCCGACCGATGGAGGGGATGAAGTGAACGCTCCGAGCAGCCCGGTGGAGTCATCGAGCGTGGTGCAGCGATTCGGACTCGAAGGCGTCGAGTCCGTCATGGAGATCGGCTTCGACACCGATGTCGACGCCGGATTGCGCAGCGCCTTCATCGAGGCGGTCGGGGAGCTCCTCGACGAGGACTCCGACGAGATCGTGGGCGCGGTGCTCCTGTGGTGCCGCGAAGAGGACGGCGACCTGGTCGACCTCCTCCTCGACGCCCGCGACCCGCTCGCCGACGACGGCGTGGTCTGGCTCCTCACCCCCAAGGCCGGGCGGCGCGGCCACATCGAGCCCGCCGACATCGAGGAGTCGACGGCCCTCGCCGGTCTCAAATCGACGAAGACCCTGAACGCCTCCCCGGACTGGATCGCGTCCCGCATGGTCGTCGCCCGCCGCTGAACCCCGGGTGTGTCGGAGGGTCCGCTCCGGGCGGGCCCGCTGGTGGCCGCGCGCGCCTGCCGCTAACGTTCAGCGCGTCAGAGCAATGAAGGCCCTCCGCGGAGGGCTGCACCGCGAGGAGCGCGCATGCCGATCGAAACCGGAACCAAGGCCCCTGCCTTCACCCTGAAGGACCAGAACAACCAGGAAGTGTCGCTGGCCGACTTCCTCGGCGAGAAGAACGTCCTGCTCGTGTTCTACCCGTTCGCGTTCACCGGCGTGTGCGAGGGCGAGCTGTGCGGCATCCGCGACAACCTCGACGCCTACCAGAGCGACGACGTCCAGGTCCTCAGCGTCTCCATCGACTCCCCGTTCGCCCACAAGGTCTGGGCGCAGCGCGAGGGCTTCGAGTTCCCGCTGCTGTCCGACTTCTGGCCGCACGGCGAGGTCGCCCAGGCCTACGGCGTGTTCAACGAGGAGAAGGGCATGGCGAACCGCGGCACCTTCGTCATCGACAAGCAGGGCGTCGTCCGCTTCGCCGAGATGAACATGCCCGGCGAGGCCCGCGACCAGGGCGCCTGGCAGAAGGCCCTGTCCGAGCTGGCCTAGGACTTCCGGAAGGGCCGCCGGGTTCGCCCCGGCGGCCCTTCCGCGCGTCCGGATGCAACCCAGGGCGGGCCCCGGTGCGTCTGTCACGGCATAGCCCCCCCCGATTGGAGTCCGCCGTGCCGCGAACGAAGGCCGCCGTCATCGGCCTGGCCGTGCTGGCCACCGCCTCGGGCTGCTCCTGGTTCGCCGCTGAGCCCGAGGTCGAGTACCTCGACTACGAGGAGTACGAGCAGCAGCTCACCGACACCTACAACGAGAGCCGGCGGCTCGTCGAGGAGCTCGACGAGGCCGAGATCCGCATCGTGCAGGACTGCCTGGAGGCCCAGGGCTTCGAGGTCCACGACCCCTACGAGCTGGGCGACATGGAACCCGGCGAGCGGGAGTCCTTCATGGACGCGCCGCCGTACGCCTGGTTCCTGCCCGAGGCCGAGGACGCCCAGCGGCGCGGATTCTGGCAGTGGACCAGCATCGACGGCTACGAGCACGTCGAAGGCGGCGACGAGCTCGACGCCGAATGGGCCGAGTACCAGGCCGAGATCGGCTGGACGACGGTGGTGTTCGAAGGCGAGGACGAAGACGGGCTCCCGGAGTTCTTCACCCAGCCCGAGTCCGAGCAGTACGCCTGGTACGTCGCCTACGGCGGCGAGACCTGGGCCGCGGCCTCGTACTCGTACCTCACCGGCGCCGAACCCGCCGGCGGCGAGGACGCCGCCGAAGGGGAGTCGGCCGGGCCGCTGCCGCCCGAAGGCTGCCAGCTGGAGATGCTCGAAGCGGTCTACGGCGACGCCATCGCCGAGATGGAAGCAGGCTGGACCAAGCACGACCTGCGCCCCGAACCGCCCAACGGCGACTGGACCCTGATGAAGGAGCGCTACGAGGAAGGCGTCGCCGACACCGAAGGCGACCTCCTCGACTGCCTCGTCGAGCAAGGCCACGAGGGCTGGGAGTTCTACGAAGGGGAGCTGTTCGTCCACTCCTACCTCTCCGAGGCGGGCGACGGCGAGTACGCGCTCAACTCCTATCCCGACGCCGGGACCAGATGGCCCGACCCGCCGAGCGACGTCCCCGACGCCGACGACCCGCAGGGCTGGCTCGACTTCGAGCGGGCCATGGCCGTCGACTTCGCCGAGTGCGGTGACGAGTCCGGCTACCGCGCCGCCGCAGTCGACTCGTGGCAGCAGGCGCAGCTCCACTACTACCTGGAGGTCGAAGGCGCGACCTTCGCCTGGCAGGAGCAGATGCGCGACCTCATCACCCAGGCGCAGGCCGCAATCGGCGAATAACGCACCCCAATCGGGCAACCCCGGGTCGGACCGCGGGCGTACTCGTCAGCGACGACTCCGACCGGATGGGATTCCCGTGCTGCGCAAGCGAACCACCGCCGCTGCCGCTCTGACCGCCCTGATCGCGGCCGCCGCAAGCGGATGCGCCTGGTTCCAGGGCGAAGAGGAAGACCTCGACATCGAGGCCTACGACGACCGCATCACCGAGATGTACAACGAGAGCAGCCGCCTCACCGCCGAACTGGACGCGGCCGAGGCCCGGATCGTCCAGGACTGCCTGGAGGCGCAGGGCTTCGACCTCCACGACCCGGCCGAGTTCCCGATCACCGCCCAGAGCGAGCGCGACACGTTCCTCGGCGAACCACCGTACGCGCGGTTCCTGCCCGGGGTCGAGGACGCCGAACGCCGGGGCTTCTGGCAGTGGACGGCGCTCGACGGCGCCCAGGAGGCCGAACCCGAGCTCTACGGCGAATGGGCGCTCGAGCAGGAGGCGTTCCTCGCCGAGACCTTCTCAGCGGGGTTCGCCGAGGAGATGGGCCAGCGCCTCTCCGGGGAGGAGACGGGGCTCCACGAGTTCTACCTCCAGGACCCCGAGGACCAGTTCGCCTGGTACACCGCCTATGCGGGCGAACCGTGGGCGGCCCACCACCACCCCGAGGTCGCCGGGGCCGCCGCGGACGGCGACAGCGGCGACCTCGGCGGCCCGCCCCCGGAAGGCTGCTACCTGGAGATGGTCGAAGCCGTCTACGGCGAGCTCACACCCGTCGAGAACGAAGAGGACGGCCTCACCGACTGGATCGCGCGCCCCGAACCGCCCACCGGCGACTGGGCCGCGATGGACGAGCGCTACACCGCGCGCATGGACGACGCCGACGCCGAGTCCGGCCTCCTCGACTGCCTCGACGCGCGCGGCTCGACCGGCTGGACGTTCGACCACGACCGCATCTGGGTCCGCGAGTACCTGGTGGCGGCGGGCGAGACCGTGAACCCGGCCGACGAAGGCACCCCGACCACTGGCCCCTGGCCCGAGATCCCGGACGAGGTCCCCGACGTCGCCGACATCGCGGGCTGGCTCGAGTTCGAGCGGGCCATGGCCGTCGACTTCGCCGAGTGCGGCGACGAGTCCGGCTACCGGGAGGCCGCCGACGCGGCCTGGGCGCAGGCGCAGCTGCGGTACTACCTCGACGTCGAGGAGGAGACCTACGCGTGGCAGGAGGACATGGAGGGCTACCTGGAGACCGCGCAGGCGGTCATCGGGGAGTGACCTCCGGGGCCTCGCCCCACGGGCTCAGGAACACGTACCGCACCATCGGGTAGCGCTGGCGCAGCCCGGCTTCGAGGGTGCGGCAGGTGCGCTCGATCGCCTCGCCGCTCGCGCTGTCGCGGAAGTCGACCTTGGCGGCGACCATGACCTCGGTCGGTCCGAGCTGGAGGGTCAGCAGCTCCTGGACGGCCGTGATGTCCTCACCCGCTTCGAGTTCGGTCCGCACGGCCTCGCGGAAGCGCGGCGGCAGGCTCCGGCCGATCAGGAGCGAGACGTTGGCGCGGCCGAGCAGCACCGCGACCACGAGCAGCAGTACGCCGATGAGGACGGACGCCGCCCCGTCGTAGACCGGGCTGCCCGTGAACTCGGTCAGCAGCAGGCCCCCGGCCGCCAGCACCAGGCCGATCAGCGCCGCGAGGTCTTCGAGGAACACCGCCTTCAGGCTCGTGTCCGGGGTGTGGCGCAGGAACGACTTGGGCGACACCGACCACCGCTCGGATTCGCCCCGCAGCTGTACGAGCGTCCGTCCGAAGGAGACCGATTCGAGGATGAAGGAGATCCCCAGGACGGCATAGGAGAGCAGGAAGTCGCCTTCGGCCTCGTCGTGCATCGAGTGGAAGCCGTGCGTGATCGAGAACAGGCCGCCCGCGACGAACGTGAACGCCGCCGCCAGGGCCGCCCACAGGTAGGCCGTCCGCCCGTACCCGAACGGGTGCGCCTCGTTCGCGGGTTTCGCGCTGTTGCGCAGCGCGATGTACAGCATGAACTCGGTGACCGTATCTGCTGCCGAGTGGGCGGCCTCGGAGACCATCGCGGCGGAGCCGCCGAGGAGGCCCGCGACGAGTTTCGCGAGGGCGATGCCGAGGTTCATGAGACCGGCGACGAGCACCGTGAGGACGCTCTCCGAGTTGACCTCTGCCGCTTGATCGCTCACGGCTCCGAGCCTATGCGAGCGGCGGGCGCTCCGGGCGCAAGCGGACGGGCCGGGCGCGATGCGCCCGGCCCGTCAGGGTCCGGTTCAGGACTCCTCAGCGAAGCCCCATTCGCCGATGTTGTAGAAGACCCGCATCGTGGTGGCCCAGTTGTCGCGGACGTTCACGACGTCCTGGTTGACCATGACCAGCTGCGGGGTCCACGCGAGCGGCAGCTGCACGGCGTTGTCGAGGGAGATCTGCGCGGCCCGGTTGTTGAGCTCGGCGGCCTTGTCGCGGTCGAGCGTGGTGGCGAGTTCGGCGACGATCGCGTCGACTTCGTCGTTCTGGAAGCCGGTGTGGTTGCCCTCGCCCCAGTAGTCGGCCGCGGAGGACGCGAACAGCGGGGTCTCGATCCAGGAGAACAGGATCAGGTCCCAGTCGCGGGCTTCGAGCACGGAGTTGAGCTCGCCGCCGGGGATCGGGTCGGTGGTGATCTCGATGCCGAGTTCGCCCAGGTAGGTGATGACGAGGTCCTGGATGATCGGCGTGAACGCCTCGCCTTCGATGCCGGTGCGGAAGCGCAGCGAGACCGGTTCGTCCTCGGGGGTGAGGAGCGCGTCGCCGTCCCAGGTGTACCCGGCTTCGGTGAGGATCTGGCGGGCGGCGTCCTGGTCGCCCGAGCCGAGGCCGGAGTCGCCGATCTGGTCGGAGTGGTACTCGGAGCCGGGTCGGAAGAGCACGCTGGTCATCGTCTCGGTGCCTTCGAACGCGGTGCCGTAGGCGCGGGCGTTGATCTCGTCGGCGTCGATCGCGGTGAAGACCGCGCGGCGCAGCGGTTCGGCGGCGAGGAACGGGTTGTCGAAGTTCGCGTCGATGTGGGACCAGCCGGACTGGGGCGCGACGCTGTACTTGAGGTCGGGGTCGGCACCGAGCTGGTCGAGGATCTCGGGGTCGAAGCTGGAGGGCGCGGCCCCGTCGATGTTGCCCTGCCGCAGCTCGGTGGCCATGGCGTCGGCGCCTTCGATGTACCTGAGCGTCAAGGTGTCGAGGGTGGACTGCTGCGAGCCGGTCCACTCGGTGTTCGGCACGTACTTCGCGTAGTCGCCGAGGACGCCTTCGGTCATCTTGAAGGGGCCCGCGCTGTAGTCGAGCGGCGGGTGCGCGGAGAAGTCGGCGACGGAGGCGGCCATGACGGCCGGGTCGGTGCGCCAGTCGGCGTGGCCGCGCGCTTCGGCGATGTGCGCGGGGTGGGTGATGACCTGGGCGGCGTACCACTCGGCGTCGAGGTAGCCGTCCTCATAGGTCACGACGATCGTGTTGTCCCCGCCCTGCTCGATGGTGGCGACGTGGGAGCCGTACTCGGTGGCGGGGGTGCATCCGGCGCACTGGGCCTCGTCGGTGGACGTGGCTTTCCAGTGCCAGAGGAAGTCGTCGAGGCCGATCGGGGTGCCCTCGCCCCAGGTGGCCTCGGGCTTGAGGTGGTAGGCCACGGTCATCGGCGCTTCGGCGAGGAGTTCGGGTGCGGCCGAGTAGATCCCGTCGTTGTAGTGGATCTCGCCGGCCTGGTCGTAGACGAAGACGGTGGGGCGCAGCGGCTGGTTGATGATCGAGGTGGAGAGGCTGGAGCCGTAGATGTCGGCCTGGCCCCAGGCCTCCCACTTTCCGGCCACGGCCCAGACGAGGTCGCCGCCTTCGGCGCGGGGTCCTGAGTTGCAGGTGACGGGGTCGGTCAGGCAGTCCTCGAAGCCGGTGCCGGTGGAGGCGGCTTCGTCGTCGCCGCAGGCGCTGAGGGTCAGTGCGAGGGCGGCTGCGGCGGTGGCGGCGAGGGCTCTGGTTCGCAGGCCCCGGCGGGGTTCGATCTCGGGCATAGCTGGCTCTTTCACGGTTTTCGGGGGGAAAGACTCACAGACGTGCATCACACCATAATGCCGTCTGAAATGGAAGTCTAGTAAAACGATAGGAATGCTAGCGTATGCGCCCGGCGACCGGCAACGTCGTCCGGTCATCCTGCGTTCATCGCGTCGAAATCGTTATCAGGTGCCTCTATCCAACCCTTTATCTATGGGTTAGATTTTGCCTTGTCTTAACTCGCGTCGGCGGCCCGCCGACGTCCGAACCCCCGACCGCAAGGAGGCGGAAGACATGGTGGACAAGGCTTATTGGCGCAGAGGCGCCGGGCTGGCCGCGACGGTTCTCATCGGTGCGACGGCCCTCGCCGCCTGCGGCGGAGGCGAAGCCGAGGACGACGGCACCCTCTCGATGGTCGTCTGGGGCGGCGACCTCGACAAGGAGACCTACCAGGCCCGCATCGACCTCTACGAGGCCGCGAACCCCGACACCAAGATCGAACTGCAGCTGATCCCCTCGGACAAGTACGCGCAGAAGGTCCAGACGATGATCGCGGGCGGCGACGGCCCCGACATCATGCAGGTGGCCGAGAACGTCAACTCGTACTCCTCCAAGAGCCAGCTCGTGCCCCTCGACGAGTACATCGAGTCCTCCGGCCTCGACATGGAGCAGCGCTTCGGCCCCGCCGGCGACCTGTACACCTATGAGGACCAGACCTACGCGATCCCGGACCGCTCCGGCGCGATGATCCTGTACTACAACAAGGACCTCTTCGACGCTGCGGGCGTCGAGTACCCGACGGCCGCGTGGACCCAGGAAGACGCCCAGGCCGCCATGGAGAAGCTGACCATCCCCGGCGAGCAGTGGGGCTTCTCCGGCGCCGGCTGGTGGGCCCAGTGGTGGAGCTTCGCCTACCAGAACGGCGGCCAGATCATCGACGACAGCGGTCAGCCCACCGTGAACTCGCCCGAGGTCGTCCAGGCCCTCCAGTGGGCCAACGACCTCCAGTACAAGTACGGCTACGCGCCGACCGCGACCGAGTACGCGGACATGGGCCCGGACATGGGCGGCGACTCCGCCTTCGCCGCGGGCACCGTCGCGATGAACGCCACCGGCTTCTGGGGCATCGGCGGACTCCTGGAGTCCGACGTCAACTGGGGCATCGCACCGCTGTGGGGCGGCCAGGAGCAGGCCGTCTCCGCCTTCGGCTCCGGCCTCTCCGTCACCCGCGACTCGGCCAACCCCGAGAAGGCCTTCGAGGCCATCGACTTCCTCACCGACGTCGAAGCGCAGACCGTCATCATCGACAAGGGCCAGGACGTCCCGGCCAACCTCGAAGTGCAGCAGTCCGACGCGTTCCTCGCGCCCTCCTGGGCCCCCGAGGGCCTGAACATGGGCGCCTTCGGCGAGTCCTCCGAGTTCATCTTCCGCGCCCCGTTCATCCCGGAGTGGAACGAGATGCAGGCGGCCTTCGACGACAACCTCGGCACCTTCTGGAACGAGGGCGGCGACGCGCAGACCGAACTGGACAAGGTCCAGACGCAGCTCGAATCGATCATCGAGTAGCTGACGCTCCGATGTCTACCGTCGTCGTCGACGAAGCCCCCGGCGCCGCGCGCGAGTCGCGCGGCGCCGGGAGGCGTCGCCCCAAAATGTCCAAGCGGCGCAAGAAGGAAGCCCTGTTCTTCTGGCTCTTCATCTCGCCGTGGCTGATCGGGTTCGTCGGGTTCCTGCTCGGCCCCATGATCGCCTCCGTCTACATCTCGCTGACGGAGTGGGACTCCTTCACGCCGCCCCAATGGGTCGGCCTGGACAACTACACCAAGGCGCTCACCGAGGACCCCATCTTCTGGAAGGCCCTCTGGAACACCTTCTTCTACGCCGCGATCTCCGTGCCGCTCGGCCTCATCATCGGCGTGTGGCTCGCGAACCTGCTCAACAAGAGGGTCAAGGGCCGCAAGCTCTTCCGCACCTTCATCTACCTGCCCACGCTCGTCCCGCTCGTCGCGACCGCGATGGTCTTCAAGATGGTGCTCGCGCCCTCGGGCCCGCTCAACACCCTGCTCGGCTGGGTCGGCATCGACGGCCCCGACTGGCTGCTCAGCACCACCTGGATCAAGCCCGCGCTGGTCATCCTGTCGATCTGGGGCGCGGGCGGCGCCACGGTGCTCCTGCTCTCGGCCATGAACGGCATCCCGCGCGAGCTCTACGAAGCCGCCGAGATCGACGGCGCCAGCTCCTGGCGCCAGTTCTGGTCCGTCACGTTCCCGCAGATCACCCCGGTGATCTTCTTCAACCTCATCATGGGGCTGATCGGGGCGTTCCAGATCTTCTCCCAGGTGTACATCCTCGCGCCGGGCAAGAACGTGGGCGGCCCCGACAACGCCAGCCAGATGGTCGTGTCGCTCCTGTTCCAGGAGGCGTTCTCCTTCTACCACTTCGGTTACGCCTCGGCCATCGCCTGGCTGCTCTTCATCGTGATCCTGCTGCTCACGCTGATCGCGTTCCGCACGGCCGGCAAGTGGGTCTTCTACGAGACGGAGGTGAAGTGATGGCGACCGTCTCCCCGAGCACCATCACCGCAAGCACGGCCCGCACCGGCCGCAAGAAGCAGGACGCGAACGACAACGCGCAGAAGAAGCTCTCGGTCTTCAAGGCCTCGCCCGCCACCTACGCGGTGCTGCTCGTGGTCTCCGCGGTCTTCTTCGTGCCGTTCGTGCTCATGATCTCGATCTCGCTCGCGAGCGACCAGACCAGCGCGCAGAACGCGTTCACCGTGATCCCGACCGAGTTCCGGTGGCAGAACTTCACCGACGTCTTCACCGCCACCGGCCTGCCGGTGGGGCGCTTCATCACCAACTCGGTCGTCATCGCGACCCTGTCGGCGGTGGGCCAGGTCGTCTCGTCCTCGCTCGTCGGCTACGCGTTCGCGCGCCTGCGCGCGCCGGGCAAGAACTTCATGTTCATCCTCGTGCTCGCCACCATGATGATCCCCGCGCAGATCACGATGATCCCGCAGTTCCTGCTGTTCAAGGAGCTCGGCTGGGTCAACACCTACCTGCCCCTGATCATCCCGAACTTCTTCACCAACGCGTTCAACGTGTTCCTGGTGCGGCAGTTCGTCTCCCGCATCTCGAACGAGCTCGACGAAGCGGCCCAGGTCGACGGCCTCGGCTACTTCGGCGTCTACCGCCGGATCATCCTGCCGATGATGTGGCCGATCCTCACCGCGATCGCGATCTTCACGCTCACGCACGCGTGGGGCGACTTCATGGGCCCGCTCATCTACCTCAACGCCGAAGAGCAGATGCCGCTCGCGCTGGGCCTGCAGTACATGACGAGCACGAGCAACGCGATGCAGCTGCCGCCGTGGAACCTCATCATGGTCGGGTCGATCATCCTCACCCTGCCCATGATCGTCATCTACTACCTCGGCCAGAAGTACCTGTACGAAATGAACCTCCAAGGTGGAAGTGCTGGTGTGAAGTGACTGATCTGTCCACCGCGACCGTCCGGCTCGGACGCTCTGGGCTCGTCCTCGACGACCGCGAGGAGACGCTCCTGTGCGCGTCGCTGTTCTACTTCCGGCTTCCGCGCGAAGTCTGGGAGGCGCGGCTCGCGCAGGTGCGCGCCACCGGGTACCGCGCGATCGACGTCTACCTGCCGTGGAACTTCCACGAGACCGCCCCGGGCGTGTGGGACTTCGAGGGCCGCCGCGACGTCGGCGCGTTCCTCGACCTCGCCCACGAAGCGGGCCTGGCCGTCATCGCCCGGCCCGGCCCGTACATCTGCTCCGAATGGGACGGCGGCGCGCTGCCCTCGTGGCTCGCGCTCGAAGACGGACTCGAACTGCGCCAGGCGGAACCGAAGTTCCTGGAGCAGGTCGGGCGCTGGTTCGACCAGGCCCTGCCGCTCCTGGCCTCCCGCCAGTGGGGCCGCGGCGGCAGCGTCGTGGCCGTGCAGCTGGAGAACGAGCTCGACTTCTTCGACACGCACGACCGCCACGCCTACCTGACCGCCCTGCGCGACATGGCGGTCGGCCACGGCATCGACGTGCCGCTCATCGCGTGCGCGGGCCAGGGCGACCTGATCGGCGCCACCGGCGGCGTCGAGGGCATCGCCCCGGCGTTCAACTTCTACCCCGACGACCGCTCGCCGTTCATCGAGGCCGAAGTGCGCCGCTACGCCGACCTGGTGGGCGCCAAGGGGCTCCCGCTGCTGGTCACCGAGACCAACCGCCTCCACACGACGCTGCGGCGGCTCGTGGCCAGCGGCGCAACGCTGGTCGCGCCGTACCTGCAGGCCTCCGGCTACGACTTCGGGTACACGCCCTCGGTCGGCAACTGGGGCGACCCCGGCGGGTTCATGACCCACGACTACGACTTCGGGGGCTTCCTGTCCCCGGTGGGCGAGTCCCGGACCGAGACGGCCGAGGCACGCGTCCTCGCGGCCCTCGCCCGCACCCTCGGCCCTGCTCTCGCCCGTGCGACCACGACTGCGGCCGAAGGCATCAGCGTCGACGTGGCCACCAGCGACTCCCCGTCGCTGCTGGTCCTCGACGGCGGCGGCACGCTCACCGGCGTGCCGAACCTCGGCGACACAGTCGGCAAGGCCGCCTTCGCGACTGAGGACGGCGAGCTCGTTGCCGAACTCGCGCCGTTCTCGTGCGCGCTGGTCCTGCGCGACCTGCCGCTCGCCGGTTTCGACCTGCCCGGCACGCTGAAGTTCGCCTCGGCGGACCTCGTCGCCGCCGGATCTGCCGGGCTCGAATTCGCTTCCCGCACGGGGACCACGATCGCGCTCGAAGGCGCAGGAGGCGTGCAGACTGTCGCGATCGACGCCCCCGTACAGGGCGGATCGGTCGTCACCGAGGTCGCCTCGGGCGCCGACCGCTGGACCGTCGTGGTCCACCACCCCGAGGACGTGGCGACCCCGGACGGTACCGCGGGCGTCATCCACCCGGCCCTGCCCGAGCCCGAGGGCCTCACGGCCGCAACCCGTCTCGACCTGGAGACCCGCACCGGCGAGACCGAGGCGCACGAGCTGCCGCCGGTCTCCGAAGCGGTCGGCGTCTACCGGGGCCGTACCCACTACGCGGCCGCCGTCGCAGGGCTCGGCGAACTGCTCATCGAAGGCGCGGGCGACATCGTCGACCTCGCCCTCGACGGCACCGCGCTCCCGAGCTTCGCGCGTTTCGGTGCGACTGTTCGGGTTCCGCTGAACGGCGCTTCGCAGTTCGACGCCACGGTGGAGACCTGGGGACACGCGAACTTCGACGACTCGCGCCTGCCCGGCCTCGCGATCGGGTCGCTGCGCGGCCTCGGCCGCGTCTGGGCGGTCGCGTCGAGCGAGGACGTCGCTTCACTGTGGACCGTCGAAGGCGTCGAGCAGTGGGCGGGCGAGCCCGCCCCCGTGCGGACCCTCGCGGGCTGGAGCAGCTCCCGGATCGGACGCCCGGTCACGTACCGGCGCGCCCTGCCCGTGGACGGCACCAGCCACTACGCGCTGCACCTCGACGGGCTCCAGACCCCGTGCGAGATCACCGTGGACGGTCAGTCGAGCATCGTGAGCCCCAACGACCCCTGGGTGCACTTCGGCCCCGGCGAGGGCCGCGACATCGCGATCACCATGCCGCACTGGCCGGTCGACGGCGGCGGTGCGACCCTGCTGCGCCTGGAGGCTGTGCGAGACTGGCAGGTCGAGGCGCAGCCCGACCACGCCCTCCTTGCGCTGTCCGAGAAGGACAGCGTCGGGACCGCGGTCGAGCTGCCGCTCGAACTCGCTGCGGGAGAGGAAGCCTGGCTCGACGTCACCGTCCCGTCCGGCGGCCTGTCGCTGCGGTTCGAGGGCGAGCAGGTGCGCGTCAGCGCGTTCGTTCGCGGCGAACTGCTGGGGCGCGTGTGGCTCGACGACGCGGCCCGGCCGAAGTTCACCGGCGGGGACCCCGGTCGACTGTGGATTCCGGGATCATGGAACACCGGCGCGGTGCGCCTGCTGCTCCACGGCACCGCCGACGGCGACCGGCCGCGCCTCGCGCGCGTCACCGCCGCCGTCTCGCCGGAATGATCCAGGGGGTGTCGCGGCATCCCCGGATGCCGCGGCAACCCCAGTAGCTGCACAGGAGATCCACATGGCCGTCACCAGGCGCACCTCGCGCGACATCCGCAGCGAGTCGCGGCTCGACGTGCTGCATGCCCTGCTGGCGGCGGGCGAGGCGAGCCGGGGCGACCTGGCCGCCTCGACCGGCCTGAGCAACGCGACGGTGGCCACGGTGGTGAGCGACCTCCTCGAAGAGGGCATCGCCACCGAGGCCCGCCGCACCGGCGGCCGCATCGGACGGCCCACGACCACGTTGCGGCTCAACGGGAACCGCGGCCGCATCGTGGGCGTCGACGTCGCCGAGACGTACGTGCGGGCGACCGTGTTCGACGCCGCACTCGACGAGCTCGCCTCCGCCGAGGTCGCCGCCGACGAGCACCACGACGACTCCGACCACGTCATCGACGCCATCGTGCACGCCCTCGACACCTCGCTCGAGAGCGCGGACGCCACCCGCGACGACGTGCTCGGCGTGGGCATCTCGCTGCCCGGCGGCATGCAGCGCCGGGCCGAGGTCGCCGTCGTCGTGCCGAACGCGCCGTGGCTCCACGTCGACCGGCTGCGCGGGCGGATCGGCCTGCCGATGGTCGTGGACAACCCGCTCAAGGCGATGGCGACCGCCGAGCTCTGGTTCGGCGAGGGCCGCCGCCACAAGAGCATGATCACCGTCAACCTCGGCACCGGCGTGGGCGCCGGGATCGTCCTCGAAGGCACGATCCTGCGCGGCGCCCAGAACGGCGCGGGGGAGTGGGGGCACAGCCTCCTCGCCCTCGACGGCCGCCGGTGCCGTTGCGGGCGTTCGGGTTGCGTCGAGGCCTATGTGGGCGCGGCGGGCATCCAGCAGACGCTCGCGGCGATCGCCCCGGAGCATCCGCTCGCGTCCGTCCCGATGCAGCGCGAGTTCATCGGGGCGCTCGCCGCGGCCCTCGAACCCCCGGCGCACCCGGCGCTGACCGAGACCCTGGAGCTGACCGCCCGGTACCTCGGCTCGGCGATCGCCGACCTCTGCGCGATCGTCAACCCCGAGATGATCACCCTGACCGGTTGGACCGCTTGGGCTCTGGGCGACCACCTCGTCCCGGCCGTGCGCCGCCGCGTCCTCGAGGAAGCCCCCGGCGACTCCGCCGCCGACCTCGCCATCGAGGTCTCCACCGTGCGCGGCAACTCGGTCGCCACCGGCATCGCCACGATCGCGTTGGAGCGCTTCCTCGGCGACGTGGGCCTCGTGACCACCCGGGTCCCCACCGCCATCTGATCAACCGTGTCGCACGGGGATGGGACACTGCGGGGCATGGAGAAGTACGACGTCAAGAAGGCCCACAAGCAGCTGTACTCGCCGCCGCGCCACGCGTTCGCCGTCGTCGAGGTGCCCGAGTTCCGGTTCCTCGCCGTCGACGGCAAGGGCGACCCGAACACCGCGGACTCGTACGCCGACGCCGTCGCGGCCCTGTACGGGACGGCGTACACGCTGAAGTTCGCGAGCAAGCGGACCCTCGGCCGGGACTTCACCGTCGCCCCCATGGAAGGGCTGTGGCGCGCCGACGACCCGGCCGTGTTCCTCACCCGCGAGAAGGGCGCGTGGGAGTGGACCATGATGATCAGCCAGCCCGAGTGGATCACCGAGGAGATGGTGGTCGCGGCCGCGGGCGAGGCCGCCGCGAAGCACCCGAACCCGGCGTTCGAGCAGCTGCGGCTCGTCAGGTTCGCCGAAGGCCTGTGCGTCCAGACCCTGCACCTGGGCTCGTACGAGTCCGAGACGCCCGTCCTGCAGCGCCTCCACGACCACTACCTGCCGTACAACAAGCTCACCTTCAACGGCGACCACCACGAGATCTACCTCAGCGACGCCCGCCGCACCGCGCCCGCCAAGCTCAAGACGATCCTGCGACAGCCCGTCAAACCCGTGGAATGACCCGGGCGCCCCGGGGTATCCCGAGGGCATGAGCACGCCGCTGGTCCCTCGCGGGTCCTACTGGACCGCCACGACCGAGCCGACCACCTACCCGGCCGTGAAGGACCGGGTCGCCACCGAGGTCGCCGTCGTCGGCGGCGGCATCGCGGGGATCTGCACCGCCTGGGAGCTTGCCCGCGCGGGCCGCTCGGTGGCCCTGCTCGAGGCCGACCGGATCGTCACCGGCGCCACCGGCAACACCACCGCGAAGCTCAGCGCCCAGCACGGCGCGATCTACGCGCACCTGGCCGGCGCCTTCGGCTCGGCGGCCGCCAGCGACTACGCCGCGTCGCAGACCGCCGCGATCGAGCACGTCTTCGCCCTCAGTGCCGAACTGGGCATCGACTGCGACCTCGAACGCGCGCCCTCGTACGTCTACACCGAGCACGAGGGCGGCGTCGCCGACCTGCGCGAGGAGGCCGAGGCCGCCCGGGAGGCGGGCCTGGACGCCGCGTTCACCACCGAGACCGGGCTGCCGTTCCCCGTCGCCGGGGCCGTCCGCGTCGCCGACCAGGCCCAGTTCCACCCGCGCAAGTTCCTGCTCGCGCTCGCGGCCGACCTGCATGAGCAGGGCGCGCGGATCTTCGAGCAGTCCCGCGTCACCGGTATCGAGACGAACGGCCGCCACACGCTGACCCTCGCGGGCGGTGCGGCGGTCGAGTGCGACCAGGTCGTCATCGCGACGCAGTTCCCGGTGATCGACCGGATCAAGCTCTTCGCGCGCCTCTCGCCCCGCCGCGAACTCGTCGTGGCCGCGCCGATCCCCGCCTCGGACGACCCCGGCGGCATGTACCTCACCCCCGACGACAACCTCCGTTCCGTGCGCACCGCCCCCTACGGCGAAGGCAGGCGGCTCCTCATCGTCACCGGCGAGAAGTTCACGCCCGGCGACCACGGCACCGCCGACCGCCTCGACCGCCTCACCGCCTGGACCGCCGCCCGCTTCAAGGCCGAACCGGTCGAGTACCGCTGGGCCGCACAGGACTACGCGACCTCCGACCGCGTCCCGTTCGTCGGCCCGCTGCACGGCGACGACGGCGTGTACGTCGCGTGCGGGTTCGGCGGCTGGGGGATGACCAACGGGGTCGCGGCCGCGCGCCTCATCGCGGCGACGATCGCGGGCAGGCCGCCCGAGTGGGCCGGGCTGTTCGGCCCCGGGCGGTTCCACCTGCTGCAGGAGGCCGGGCGCATCGCCAAGGCCCAGTCGAAGGTCATGGGGCACTTCATCGGCGACCGCCTGCCGCACGCCGCCCCGTCCGAGCCCGGCGACCTCGCGCCCGGCGAGGGCGCGGTCATGCGCCTCCACGGCGCGCTGCGGGCCGTCTACCGGGACGAGGAGGGCGGCCTGAGCGTCCTGTCCGCCAAGTGCACCCACCTCGGCTGCGTCGTCGGCTTCAACGAGGCCGAGCAGACCTGGGAGTGCCCGTGCCACGGCTCGCGGTACGACACCACGGGCGCGGTGATCCAGGGCCCCGCCCCCGACCCGCTCGAAGCCCACCCGCACCACTGAGTGACCAGCCTCATCTTGGCGTCCGCCCTCCGTCCGGGATAGTTTCGGAAATTAGCGAAATGCCGAAAGGCGGTGGACGTGCTCGACGAGTGCAAGGCCCTCTCCAATGAGACGCGGCTGCGAATCCTCAACTGGCTCAAGGACCCCGAGGCCAACTTCCCGTGCGGGGACACGGCTGAGCTAGGGGTGTGCGCCGGGCTGATCCAGCAGAAGTCGGGCGCCTCCGCCTCCACGGTCTCGGCGCACCTCGCGATCCTGCAGCGCGCCGGGTTCCTCCAGGCCACCAGGCGCGGCCAGTGGATCTACTACCGCCGCGACGAGGCGCGCATCCGCGCGTTCACCGAAGACCTCCACCAGAAGCTCTAGGAAGGCCCTTGTATGCCTGTCGCACTGTCGATCCTCGACCTCGCGCCGATCGCGCCGGGACGCTCCGCGCGTGAAAGCCTCGCGGCCAGCGTCGAACTCGCCCGGGCCGCCGAACGCAGCGGCTACCGGCGGGTCTGGTACGCCGAGCACCACAACATGCCGACCATCGCCTCCAGCGCCACGAGCGTCGTCATCGGCCACGTCGCCGAGCACACCGAGACGATCAGGCTCGGCGCTGGCGGCATCATGCTGCCCAACCACTCCCCACTGGTGATCGCCGAGCAGTTCGGCACCCTGGAGACCCTGTTCCCGGGCCGCATCGACCTCGGCCTCGGCCGCGCCCCCGGCACCGACCGCGAGACGATGCGCGCCATCCGCCGCAACGCGACTTCCGCCGACACGTTCCCGCAGGACGTGCTGGAACTCCAGGCCTACCTCGCCGGTGAGTCCCGCGTCCCCGGCGTGCAGTCCGTTCCCGTCCCCGAAGGCGAAGTGCCCCTGTACCTCCTGGGCTCCTCGCTCTTCGGCGCGCAGCTCGCCGCCCAGCTCGGCCTGCCGTACGCGTTCGCGTCCCACTTCGCGCCCGACGCGCTCTTCGACGCCGTCGCCGCCTACCGCGAGGAGTTCCAGCCCTCCGCGCAGCTCGCCGAGCCGTACGTCATCGCCGGGGTGAACGTGTTCGCCGCCGAGGACCACGACGACGCCGAGCAGCAGCGCCAGACCGCCTACCGGAACCGGGCGCGGGCGTTCATCTCGCGCGGCCAGGGCGGCCGCACCTTCAGCGACGAGGAGATCGCGGCGTTCCTCGACTCCCCTGGGGGACAGCAGCTCTCGGCCATGGCCAAGTACACCGCCACCGGCACCCCGGACGAGGTCCGCACCTACCTGGAGAACTTCGCGGCCGCAGCCCGCGCCGACGAGCTCATCACCGCCCACTATTCGGAGAAAGTCCCCGACCGCATCCGCTCGGTGGAACTCACCGCGAAGGCCATGGGCCCGAGCTGAACCGAGAACGGCCCCGCGCACCGCGCGGGGCCGTCGTCGTACCAGTGGGTGCTACAGGGATCGAACCTGTGACCACCTCCTTGTAAGGGTGAATCGAGGGTGCAGAGGCCCTGGATAGGACAGCACGAACCGTCTCTTGCCAGCCGATCCGTTGCACGCATCGTCCACTGAAGTCCGGCAGGGTCCGCGCGGCTTGGCCCCGGATTTGGCCCCTAGCCACGTTTTCGCTTGGGTCGGGAAGCTGAAACATGGGCTGGAAGAGGTGGAACGGTGCATGAAGCTTGGTTGCACCGGTTGCACCGTTTCGAATGGCCTCTGACCTGGGAAAGTTTCAAACGGTGCAACCTGCGCACTTTCCGGATACAACCAAACCTTGAGATTCTTGTAGGACATCTACAACCAACCGTCCTCTCTCCATGGCATTCCTTCCTGATCAAGGTTTCAGGGGGGTATACCCATGCAGGGGGAAGCTCTGGAAGTGGCTCTACGTGGCTCTCAGCGGGTTATGTTTTCGCAGGTCAGAGCCATGTTCTCCCTTGTTTCAGCCTTCCTTGACGACCGTGAACCTGAAGGCCTTCGAACGGCTTGACTGCCCGCTTGGGGCTGGTCTGTGCACCCGTTCGGCGGTATGCTCGGCGGTATGGCTCGACAGAAGACCTCCGTCTCCTTCGAAGAGGAGACCATCTCGATCCTCGCGCGTCGCGCCGAGGAATCCCACCTGGACCGCTCCGCCTACCTCGAACAGCTCATCCGCGCCGACGACCTCCGGTCCCGGCTCGCCGCCGACACCGCCGTCCTGAACGCCGCCGGATACGGCCCTGAACGGGCCTCTACGACGACAGCAGCGATCCTCGCCGCCCGGGGTAGCCGTTGAGGCGGCTCCCGCGCTTCGGAGAGGTCTGGCACGCACCCGAGGGTTCGGTCATGCCCGGCGGGATGCTCTGCCTGATCGTCTCCTCCGACGACTTCAACCGCATCCGCGGGCAGTACATCATCGTCGAGGTCGTCGCCGAGTCCCTGGCGGGCAACGCGATCGTGTGTGACCTCGGGCCCGTGGGAACCGCCCTCACTGGCGCACCGTTTACGGTCGGCCCTGGCTGGTTCGCGGGCGCCGACGAGCCCATCGCGGTAGCCGACCCCACAACGGCTGCGCGAGCTGCTGACCAGATCCGCGCGATCCTCGGTCCGTAGGGCGGTCCATCTCGAGCGCAGTGGCGGTGAGACCGCCGGGATGGGACACTGCACGGACCCCTGTTCCGCTCTGCATCAAGGACCCCCAGTATGCGTGCACCCTCCCGGCGGCAGCTTCTCGCCGTTCTCGCTTCCGCCGCAGTCGCCGCCCTCGCTTGGGTCCTGTTCACCAACGGCGACAACCCGACTGTTGCCACTGCGATCACGGTTCTCATGGTTGTCGTCGCCGTGGCGTCATTGTGGTACGCGCGTGTCGGTCCGGGACTACCGGTTGACAAACGCGCCGACGCGTTCGCGGCATCGCTTCGCCAGCAGGTGCTGCGGCAGTGGACGGAGGTCGTTCAGACGCGGGGATTGACAACTCCGATTCGTGTGGCATGGACGTCCACGGCGTTGAACGTTGCAGCCCCGCCCGGAGACATTGTGGACAAATCGGTGTCGAACGTCGTCCGGGTGCGCCTGCACGGCGACGTGCACGATGCCGCCCAACGATGGCGAGAACTGCCGTACCGTCGCCTGGTTGTTCTTGGTGCGCCCGGGAGTGGGAAGACGTCCCTCCTGGCGCTGCTGGTCACCCAACTGCTTGCCGAATCCAGTAAGGGCGACCCCATACCCGTCCTCGTGAGCCTTGCCGGGTGGAATCCCGCCGTTGACCGGTTCGACCAGTGGCTGGCCACGCAGATCCGTGTTGCGTATGGGAAAGAACACCGGGTCGATCCGGACGCCGTCGCAGCGCTTGTCGCCGAACAGCGGATCCTTCCTGTCGTCGACGGCTTTGACGAGATCGCGCCGCACCTACAGGTGCAGGCGTTCAAAGCGGTCAACGCTTCGCTCGCGCCCGGCCGGAGTCTCGTACTCTCGTCCCGGCCCCGCGAGTTCGCGGACGCTGTGGAGGCCGCGGGCGTGCCGCTCGCCCGCACCGCAGTGGTCGACATGGCCCCCGTTACCGCTGCCGACGCCGCCCAGTACTTGCCAACAGGGCAACTGAACGGACCGGACCGGTGGCGGGTCGTCCTTGACCGGATCCGGTCCGACCCGGGCGGGCCTGTAGCGGCCGCGCTTGCGAATCCACTGCACCTGTACTTGGCACAGACTGTGTTCAAACGATCGAAAACCGACCCGGGATCGCTCCTTGACGCTTCGACCGCAAAAGACATCGAACGGCGCCTTCTGGCAGCGTACTTGCCTGCGGTGTACACGGCCCCGGGCCACACGGAGCCTGATCCGAAACGGTTCCTGAGGGTCGAACGGTGGATGTCGACGATCGCCTCCCGCATGAGCAGATACCGCCAACCTGTGTTCAACGCCGAGCGTCTCGTTCACGTGTACCAGTACTGGCGTGCCACGGCAGCCGGCGCTTTCGTGCTCGCGATCGTGTTCGCGGTAGCTATTGTGCTTCCGCTCGCGGTTTCTGGAGTGTGGTCAAACGTCAATGTTGGCTTCGCGTCGCTTGCCGCGAGCTTGGCTATTGCCAACGGGTACTTGAACTATGTGGACCGGCAATATCGGAAAATGAGATTTAATAAGAAGAAAGGAGTATTGACTGGTCGGCGACGACGTTACCTTGCCAAGGCGCTGCTAGTTGTGCTGCTTGCGGTGATTATTGGAAACTTCACGTGGATACTGTGGACCGGGCGGGGGTCGTATGTGATCGCCACCGGGGGCCCTGCCGCCGCAGATGAACGTAGTTACGCCTGGTACGCGGCCGGAGCTCGGGTGCTGGCAGTTGAGAGTAGGGTCCTGCAATTTGGCGTGTTGACCGTCGCTGGACTGGTTCTCACAGCGATAATAATTGCGGCTGCTGACCGGTACTCGGCCCTCGTTTCAAGTGTGTCTGCTCGCCAATGGTTCAAACACTCATTCATTGAAGACGTAGCAGCACTGTTGGTTTGGTGGGTCGTTGCACACGTGTCACTGGGAGTGTCTGACCTGCGGCACCCGGGAATCTGGTTGAACATGTGCCTCGGTGCGCTGCTGTTGCTGCCGTTGGCGAACAGCGACACCGCTGATTCGTTTGCGGCGTTACTCGCTCACGTGATGCTCGCGGTGCGCGGGCGCCTGCCGTGGCGGCTCGGGCGGTTCCTTGCCGACGCTGAACACCGAGGTGTCCTTCGCCGCACCCTGTACGGATGGGAGTTCCGGCACGCGAAAGTGCTCGACTACCTCGCCGATGACTCGGACGGACCAGATACGCGCCTTGGCGCTTGAGCTCGTCACCGGACGCGAGCCCAGTCAGCACCTCGGTAACGGGAACTTCGTCGAAGCGAGTTGGCGGAAGTCGAACCGAAGCACCGTCCGGTGAACGGCCGACAGGGGATGCCACCAGGTCAAATCACGGCGATGCGAGAGGCCCTTGACAACTACCAAGGGCCTCTCGTGCTCTCGTGGCGAAATCCCCTATGTTTCAGCCTCGGTTTGAGCAGGACGCTGGTCGGTTCTCCGAAGCCTTGCTGCGGCGAGAACTACGATCATCCCCACGATGACTTGGAGTTTGGGCCGTTCGCCTAGGGCGGCCATTCCAAGCACTACGGCTACGACGGGCAGCAGGTAGACGACAATTGATGCCGCAGTTGGGCCATCGTCAGTGATGATTCGGTAGTTGAGAACATAAGCGATGCCTGTCCCGAACGCTCCGAGGATGACAACGGCAACGACAGGCTCAAGCTCCCAGCTCGGCGTGGACCAGCCGAGCATCGGCACCATGAGGAGGGTGATACCAGTCGCGCATATCAGTTGACCCGCTGCCATGCTCAACGCGCCAAGCTTCTGCCTCGCCAAGAAGCGGCCGATGTAGACATAGCTCACGCCGTAGGAGGCAGCCGCCGCAAGGCATGCCATTCCGCCCCAGCTGGCGATCTCCGAGCCATAGCGCCAAGGGGAGAAGATCAACAGCACCCCGGCGAATCCCAGTACAAGACTCCACGCGTTCTGCCTGGCAGATCGTCCGCTTCGATACGCCAATACCGTGAGCAGGACTGTCCAGAGCGGTGTCGATGCGTTGATGACCCCTGCTGTGGCCGAGGAGACCGTCTCCTCTCCGATGCCGAAGAGCAGGTACGGGATCGCGTTGCCGAATAGCGCCGCAACAGTGAGGTGGCCCCAGGTCGCCCATCCTGCAGGGAGGCCGACACCTCGCAGGCGCAGGATTGACAGGAGCACGGCGGCCCCAAGAGCCATGCGCAACAAGGTGATCTGGATCGGGGAGAACCCTTCCAGCCCTACCTTGATCCACAGGAAGCTTGAGCCCCACAAGGCCGCCAACGCGGCAACGCGAAGTGTTCCAAGGTGCCGCAGGGCCACCTAGTCCTCGATCCGAATTCGGTAGTCGAGTCCGTTGATATCGGCCCGCATCGTGAAGTGGGTGACCTCGAAGGGCTGGTCATCCTGGTCGATGCCTGTATGGATGACGTCGATGACCGGGACACCGGCAGGGATCATCAGGCCCTTGATTTCCTCGGGCGTCGGCATCCGGGAGGAGATCTCCTCGCGGATCGCGGAGATGCGGTGGCCCCGGTCCTCGAAACGGCCGTACAGGCTGCCCTTGCCCAAGTTCGCGGAGTTCTCGAGCGGGCTGCCTTTGGCAATCTCCAGGGGGATGAAGGTGACGCCGACCTGCACGGGTTCCTCGTCGGCGTAGTACCAGTTCTCCCGCCGGACGACGAAGTCCTCATCCGTCGAGAGCCCGAGTCGCGTCGCGACATTCGCAGGCGGTCGGATGGTCGTGATGGTGCAGTCGACGTGCGGCGTCTTCCCTTGCTTCTCGACCTCGGCGCGGAACGGGGATTTCCCGGTCTCCTCCCGAAGTCGATTCGAGTAGCGCTCGGCGCCGAGTCTGAGCAGTCGCCGTGGACCTCGGACCGTTGGTCGAGCCCTGTCCCTGTTGTCGAGCAGGCCTTCGGTGATGAGGATCTTCACGGCCTCGGCCACGGTATTGCGGGCGTGTCTATACCGATTGACCAGGTCCCGCTGCGAGGGCAACTTCTCGCCTGGTTCGTAGACACCGTTGATGATGTCGTCCCGGAGTTCGTTCGCCATCTGGTGCCGCGGCGCGAGCTTCGTGGGCTCTTCGGGTCCGGTCTCTTCGTGGCCGGTGGTCTGGTTGGTCATCCGTTTCACCTCGTAGATCAGCGTATCTCAACTGGCTTGGGCCAGATGCTTGCGTGAGCCGAATCATCCATGCTATAACTGGCTTAAGCCAGATCTGGCTTAAGCCAGTTTCGCTCCCTTGGAGGTACGCATGGATTTCGACGGTTCTCATCCGGTCGCTTCGGCGGCGGCGCGTCTGTGCCGTGCCGAGCACGGTCACTCCCCGTCGTGGGACGACGTTGCTTGCCCGGGGTGCTGGGATGCCGCGCTCATCGCGGACAAGGAAGCCGCCGCTGAGTCTGGTCTTGACCTTGAGTGCCCGGCCGACCCGGACCTGATCGATGAGGTCGCGGTGGACCGCGCGGTGGCCGGCGTCGCGGTCGAGTTGACCGTGGCGGAGTGGCAGGCCGCGAAGCGGGCGCTCATGCACCGCCGCCAGGTGTGTCTGACGCACGCCCGGTTCCTTCTCTCCCGCAACGTCACCGTGGTCGACAGCCTGGGCAACGCCCTCGACGCCCCGGTTCTCAGTGCCGCGTCTCGCGGTGCCTCTCCCTCGCGCATCGTCACCCTCGCAGCCAAGGCCCGATCCCGCCGTCGTTCGGCGCGTCGGGCCTCGTTCGTGTCCGGTCTGCACGCGGGTTCCCGCGTCACGGCTGGGGCGGTGGCGTGATGAGCGACGGGATCTGGATGTCTTCCGATGATCTGGCCGAGATCGACGCCCAGGCCGAGGCCGATGGCGAGGAGATCCGGCGACTCACCACCCTCTCCGATCGCCTTGAGGCTGCGGTCAATTTGGCCGCTGGCCTGTTCAACCACCTGGTCCTGACCGGCGAGGTCTCCGACCGGGCGCGCATCGACGAGATCGACGCCTGGTTGGCCTTGTACAGGCCGGGCGAGTGAGGCGAAACCAGGCCTTCGGGCCTTGGTCCATCCCGGGTGGCTTCCGGGGTGCTGACGAGCCAAGCCGATGCAGTGGAAGGGAAGTGGTGCCCATGCAGGGAACCAGCGAAGTGACCGTGGTCGGGAACCTGACGGCCGACCCCGAGGTGAAGTACGCCGCCTCCGGGAAGGCGTGGGCGCGGTTCACCGTGGCGCAGACCCCGCGCCGGTTCGACTCCGCCCAGAACCGGTGGGTCGACGGGGACACGTTGTTCATGCGCTGCACCGCGTTCGGGCCGATCGCGGAGAACGCGGCGAACTCGCTGTCGAAGGGGCAGCGGGTGATCGCGGTCGGGAAGCTCCGCCAGTCCGAGTGGCAGACCCCCGAGGGCCAGAAGCGGACCGCGATCGAGCTGGTCGCCGACGAGGTCGGCCCCTCGCTCCAGTGGGCGACCGCCCAGGTCGTCAAGGCCGCCAAGGGCAACGGTGGCGCTCCGGCGGACGACCCGTGGTCCGGGCAGACCTCACGCGAGCCGGTCGCCGCTGCTGCTGGCGGTTTCGCCAACAACCCGCCGTTCTAGCGGCCTTGCCCGGCTCCGTCCTTCACCGCCCGGCACGGGGCGAGCGGTGAAGGAGCGGTGGCAGTCAAGACCCAAGACAGAGAGGAAGCACCGATGGACACCAACGAACGCGCCGAGCTGCTGGCGCAGGCCCGCGAGCTGATCGACTGGCTCGAGAACCACCCCGAGGTCCCGATCGACAAGGTCGAGGCCCGCTACTCGGTCCGCGGCGAGTCGGACACTGCGGAGTCGGCCGAACTCGCCCGTATCAGCGAGGCGGCCGACATCCCGATCACTGGCGTCCACGGCATGTCTGCCGAAGGTCAGGCCCACCGGTTCGTCCGCCACGGCGACTGGTTCGGTGCGGTCGCGTACCAGGCAGTGGCGATCACGAGCGAGCACATGCAGCGCCACGCCGCGCACATGTCCTATGCCAACTACGTCGAGCCCGTGGCGGTGGCGGCATGACGAAGATCCGCATCATCGGCCTCCCGTCCGAGGCGCAGCAGGTCGTCACCCAGCTCTCCCGGCTCCTGCCGGTCCAGTCCGTCTCCGAGCCGAAGGCGTGCCGCAAGGCGCAAGAGCGGGGCCAGGTCCGCATCTACGTGGAGGTCGGACTGTGACCGCGCACCGCGTGACCTGCCCCGACTGCGGCGGCGGCCACTACTCCTCGACCTGCACGAACCGACCACGCAATCACTAGGCGAAACCCGGGCTCTCGGGCCCGTGGTCCGTCGCGAGGTGGCACCTCCGGCGCTGACGAGCCAAGCCGAACCCCAAGGGAGACAACATGTCGGGAACCAACGACACGGTCGAGACGATCAGCCTCACCACCGACATCATCGCGTTCCGCGGTGACGAGGTGCTGCTGATCGAACGCGGCTGGGAGCCCTTCAAAGGCTGCCTGACACTGCCCGGCGGGTACGTCGACCTCGGCGAGACCAGCCGGGCCGCCGCCGCCCGCGAAGCCGCCGAGGAAACCCACCTCGACCTCGACCCCGACCGGCTCTACCAGGTCGGCGTCTACGACGAGCCCGACCGCGACCCGCGTGGCCGCGTCGTCTCGATCGCCTACGCCGTGACCGTGCCGCTCGGGACGACCGCCCAGGCGGGCGACGACGCCGCCTCCGCTCAGTGGGTCGACGTCGAGGACGCGTTCAAGCGCCCGATGGCCTTCGACCACAAGGACATTCTCGCCGACGCCTACAGCGCCCTGCTGGACGGCGAACTCGACCACCACGACGACTAGGCGAAACGCGACCCCGCCTGGCGGGTGTCGCGTCCGGTGCCGGGCGGCTCCCGGCCCGCTGACGAGCCAAGCCAACACGCGAAGGAGGAAGCCTATGGGCGGCAAGAAACTCACCTGGACCAAGACCTTTCCGGACAGTCGGGTTGCGAAGGCGGAGACCGAGGAGCACGTCTTCCTCGTCTGCAGGCGCGACAACGACAGCGAGTTGACGGTTTTCCGCAAGGACGCTGAGGCCGATCTCGGGCGGGTGAAGGAGTCCACGTCCTATCACCGCACGGATCGCGACGCGCGGGACGCCGCTCGCCGAGCCAGCAAGTACTAGGCGAAACCCGGGCCTTTGGGCCCGTGGTCCGGATGAGGGTGGCTCCCTCTCCGCTGACGAGCCAAGCCACATCACTTCAGGAGGGAGGCGGCCGTGTACCGAGCCGAGTTCGACGATCCGACCGGAGCACGCCACGGCGGGCTGCCGACGTTCAACTACAAGCACGCTCCGGCGGGCCTGTACACGCGCCGTCAGCTCGCCGAGCGCGGCCTGACTCCGGGCCGCCAGCCGATCGCCGCGCAGATCCTGTGGCGCTGCGGCCGTCGCTTCGCCTACCTCTACCGCCCCGAGCTGGCCTGGCCCAAGCGCCCCGCGACCGAGGCCCAGCTTGCCGCGCTGCTGAAAGCCCATGTCGCGCAGTGCATCTGCCCGACCTGCGGCACCGAGTACGGCTACTACATCCCGCGCAGCCTGGGCGAATGCCTGGCCTGCCACGAAGGAGCCTCCGCATGAGCACCATCGACAACACCCTGACCGGGCCCGACGAGCCTGGGAACGACTGGGCAGCGTTCGAGGACGCGGTCCTGGCCGCCACCGGCGTCGAACCGACCCCGGTCCCCCCGGTGCCCGCCATGGACGAGGCCCCCTCCGCTGTGGTTGAGGCGGAGGTGGATTCCGACGCTGACGTTGATCTGTGGCCGCGCGTGAGAGACGCCAAGGGCCGCCCGACCGACGAGATCGCCCGCCCCAACCCGGCGGCGGCCCGCGCCGCCCTGGCCAAGGCCGACTCACTGACCGTGGCCGATGTCGAGCGTTTGGCTGAGGCGATCTCCGAGTACGAGGCCAGCGAGGTCATCGGCCAGGCCTTCGCGCGGCGCGCAGCCGAGCGGAAGGCGGACGGCGAAGTCGCCGAGTTGCGCATGGGCCTCGCGGTCGACGGCGCGCGTCGTCAGACCCTGCATGAGGCGAAGCTCGACGAGTCGCGTCGGCGTCGTGAGCGCCGTGCTGCGGCGGCGCGGGAACGCCGCGACCGTGTGCTCGACCCGAGCATGCGGATGGTGCGCCTGGCCTTCGCCGAGCGGATCGTGCCGTGGATCGCGGTCCTGCCCGCCGCCCTCGCGGCGGTGCTCGGCGCGGTCAACGTCGGCGTCCAGCTCGACGCGCTCTCACCGGGGACGCACCTCATCAACTGGCTAGTCGAGCCGCTGATCACGCTGCCGATCATCGCGATCTTGGTGGCGCAGATCCTCGGCGCAGTCGGAGAAGGCGACGACAACCCGTACCGGGTCCTGGAATGGGCCCTCGTCACGGTCGCGGTCGGCCTCAACGTCGGCCTGCACGCCGCCGTCGACGAGGGCTTCACGGCGGCCGCGGCGGTGTGGGTGATCGTCCCGGCCGGGTTCGCGATCTCGGCGCACTTGGTACCGAAGCTCATCGCCGAGGTCCGCACCGCCCTCGCCGAGGCCTCCGACGAGCCGGACACGTTCGCCGCCGAGGCCGTCCGCTTCGGGTCTGGACTGGGGCCGGTCCACGTGGACTCGGACTGGACCGGCCCTGGACTGGCCCTGGACCGGGAGTGGACCGGGCCTGGACCGTCGCAGGTCAGCGGCGAGTCCACTCCTGAACCCCGGTCCGATACCGAACTGCTCGCCGAGTTCAGCGAGGCCATCCGGAACGGGCGGATCGACCCCAAGACCGGGCAGGTGATCGACCCGCGCAACGCCGAGTCGATCCGCCGGACCCTCGGATGCGCCAAGATCCGCGCCCGCGCTTTGAAGGCCTGGTTCGACGCGCAAACCGACACCCACTAGCCACCGACCGGCCGTCCGGCCACCGATCCGAGAAGAGGAGATGAAGATGACCGCTGAAGCCGCCGCGTGGAGCCCGTTCGAGAACGGGTCTGCGGCCCCGCAAACACCCGCGCCAGAACCGGCCGAACCGGCCGTGAACGCCGACCCTGCACCCTGCACCCTGCACCGCCACCTCCGGGTCGTCCCGGACGACGATGCAGCTCAGACGGGGACCGCAGCGCCCGAAACCCTGCACCCTGCACCCGATCCGGGTGTAGCGAGTGCAGGGTCGGGCCCGGCCGTCACCGAGCCCGAGACCGCCGCTGAGACGGCACCCGAAGCCGTCCCCGCCGAGGCACACGAAGCCGACGAAGCGGCGGCCGAGGTCGCCCCGGCCGGGGTCTCGATGGCTGAGCGGCTCGCGGACTTCCGGGCGGTCTGGGTGCCGCCGGACTGGCGGACCGAGCGTCCGGCCTCGCTCGACGAGGTCATCGCCTACGCCGACACCGCGCCCTGGTGCGCGGGGGAGGGCAAGGCCCGCAAGGCCGGGCGCGTCTACAACCGCGTCGTCGCCGTCCCGGTCTCGGCGCTCGCCTACGTCCTGGCCTGGATCGTCCAGCGGCCCGGCCGCGCCGTCACGGTCGGCCTAGCGGTCGGCCTGTGGGGGCTGGTCCTCCTCGTCGCGTTCTAGACCACCGAATCGAACCCGTTCCACCGCAACCGACTACATCGAAACCGAGAGGTACCTCATGGAATTCATCGCAACGGGCAGCCTGATCACCTGGGTCGTGCTCGCACTGTTCAAAGTCCACCCCAAGGCCCAGTACACGTTCCTGTTCCTGTTCGGCCTCGGTGTCGCCGGGGGCATCGCTGGTGAGTGGCTGGGCAAGATCGGCGCCTGGCTGGTCGAGCTGTCCTCGATGGGCACCGGCGCGCTCCTGGGCGCCTCTGCCGGGTGGGCGATCGCGCTGGGGATCGTCCTGTTCTGGGTCCTGGTGATGATCCCGCACAGCCTGGAACCGGCCGGGGCCGAGTCCTCGGGCGGCAAGGGCTGGATTCACTGGACCACGATCTGCTTCTCGCCCCTGGTCGCCCCGATGTTCGGCATCGTCTTCGGCACCATCGCGGCCCTGGCGTAAGGGGCCTGGTCATGATCGAGATCATCGCCGTCATCGCGATCACCGCCGTGCTCGGCCACGCGCTCGGTATGAACGTCACCGACGCGATCCACGCCGTCAAGGGCACCGAGTCGCCCCGGATGCAGAAGTTCGCCGCCCGCCGCGAGACCGGCACGGCAGGCCGTCGCGGGTTCGGCCGGTACTGGGACGAGGCGTGGGAAGCCGCCGCGGCCCGGCGTCGCAAGACCGTCGACGCCTACGGCTACAAGCCCGGGCCCTCGGCGTGGCTGACCGCGCTGTGGACGGCGGGCTGGGCCAAGGCCATCAACCGGTTCGGCCCGGCCTCCCTGCGACCCAAGCAACCCGAACCCGAACCTGCACCGGTCGCGGTCGACCAGGACGCGCTCGGCGCGCCCGTCGCGATCGACGCGGAGCTGGAGACCGCGCCCGCCGACAGCGTCGACGAGGCCTTCGACTCCATCCCGCGCACCGCGCAGCCGATCCCGGCCGAACCCGCCGAGACCGAAGACGACGCGCCGGAGCCGGTCAACGGGATCGAGGTCGAGGTGCCGGTCATGCCGCAGTGGGAAGGCGGCGAGACCACCGACGAGCCTTGGAACCCGTTCGTTACTTCACCGTCCGAACCGGACGACGACGAGACTCGCTGGCTCGAACTCAGCAAGCAGGCGGTCCGCGACCACGGCTTGGCCGTGAGCAGCAAGGGCTACTGGGTCTTCATGCTGGCCCACACCAGATTCGGCGGCGACTTCACGCAGGCCGAGGCCGAATACGAACGGCACCGGCAGGAGCTCGCCGACCGGCAGGCAGCGTATGCGGCGGCCGACAGCACCGGGCTGAGCGGCGGGAAGTACCGGCAGTTCGTCGAGTCCTACCTGCGCTACGACGGCGACTTCGACCGGGCCTACCGCTCGGCGTTCCCCGAGGCCTTCACTCAGGAAGCCGACGCGACCGAAGACACCTCGCCCGAACCGGGCCCGGACGGAGACACGGCTGACTTGGCCGAGGTCCCCGAGGCGGAGCTGCCGCCGGAGGAACGCTTCCCGGTGTTCGCCGACCGGGCCGAGCGGCAGGGGATGCCGCCCCAGGCCATCGACGCCATCCTCGACGCGCTCGATCGCGGAGAAGAGCACGTCGAGCTGTACCGCGACGAGCTCACCGGCGACACCCTGTTCCTGCCCGATGCCTACGTCGTCGCCGAGCAGGGCCGCAGGGTCGAAGCCGTCCTCGTCCCGTCCCGTCACACCGATACCGAATCCGATCTGTCCGACAACGAACCGATGAACACCAACCTTCAGGAGGCATCCATGTCCAACACCTCTGGCGAGACCGCGACCCTTCCGGCCGCGCAGCGCTACGGCAACGCGATGGTCGAGCAGCTCGGCAACGCGGTCGTCGCCGCCGAGCAGTCCCGGGCCTCGCTGGTGAACGCCGAAGTCACCGGCGAACCCATCACCGCCCTCGCGCAGGCGATGGACCAGCTGACCGCGGCCCAGACCGCGTTCGCGAACTTCGTCGCCGAACTCGCCCGCCACCAGGCCGTGGCCGACGCGCACCGCGCCGTCGCCTCGGCCGGCGGCAAGCAGTACCTGCTGGGCGACTAACCCACTCACCGGCGGGGGGGGGTTCCCCCCCCCCCCCCCCCCCCCCCCCCCCACAAAAAAAAAAAACCCCCCCCCCCACCCCCCCCCCCCCCCCCCCCCCCCCCCCCCCCCCCCCCCCCCCCCCCCCCCCTCCTCCCCCCCCCCCCCCCCCCCCCCCCCCCCCCCCCGGCCCCCCCCCCCCCGCGGCCGCATGCGGATCGGCGGGCGGCCGGCACACGCCGCTGCGCAGTGACGGAGGCCATAGCGGCGGCTTGTCATGGAATTCGGAGCTGTCCCGTTCAAAGGGCGTCAACCGAACCAGACAGGAGCGAGACCATGCAGCACCGCATCATCGTCCTCGGCGCGGGATACGCCGGCACGTTCGCCGCCGGGTACCTCGCGCGCCACCTCGACCGGGACGACTTCGCGATCACCCTCGTCAACGCCGAACCGGACTTCGTCGAGCGCTTCCGCCTCCACCAGGTCGCGGCCGGGCAGACCCTCAAGCACCGGCCGCTCGCGAACATCTTCGCGGGCACCGGCGTCCGCGTCGAACTGGCCCGCGTGACCGCCGTCGACCCCGACCAGAGGACCGTCTCGATCACCGGCGGCGACCGCCTCGGCCTGCTCGAATACGACACGCTCGTCTACGCGCTCGGCAGCACCGCCGCCGACCACGGCGTGCCGGGCGTGGGCGAGCACGCCTTCCACATCGCCTCCCGCCCTGCGGCCCTGCGGCTGCGAGACCGGCTCGATGCCCTGGGCGGCAACGGCACTGTGCTCATCGTCGGCGGCAACCTGACCGCGATCGAAGGCGCCACCGAGATCGCCGAATCCCACCCGGGCCTGAAGGTCGTGCTCGCCACCAGCGGCGAACTCGGCGGCTGGCTCGGCCCGAAAGCCCGCAGGCACCTGCTCGCAAGCTTCGAGCGGTTCGGCATCGCGATCCACGAGTACGCCCCCGTCGACCGCGTCGCGGCGGACGGCGCGTTCACCGCGCACGGGGCGTTCCTGCCTGCCGACGCGACCGTGTGGACCGCGGGCTTCGCCGTCCACCCGATCGCCGCCGCCAGCGGCCTCACCGTCGAAGCGAACGGCCAGATCACCGTCGACCGCCAGATGCGCTCGGTCTCCCACCCCGGCGTCTACGCCGCCGGGGACGCCGCGTTCGTCGTCGGCGAGAACGGCCAGCCGCTGCCGATGTCCTGCGCCTCAGCCGGGTTCACCAGCCAGCAGGCGACCGCCGCGATCATCGGCGACCTCACCGGGCGCACGGTCAAACGCACCGCGCTGGTCTACGTGGGCAACCACATCAGCCTCGGCCGCAAGGACGCGATCCTGCAGGTCGTCGGCGGCGACGTCCGGACAAAGGGCGCGATGTGCGGCCGCACCGCCGCAGGCCTCAAGAACGGCATCCTCAAGACCGCTACCTGGGGCGTCGCCAACCCGACCTGGGGTCTGCCCTCGCGCAGGCACCGCATGGCCGCCCCGGCCGTGCGCGCCGCCGAGGCGGTCGCCGCCTAGAGTGGCGCTCATGGACACCGCCACCGTGGAACGCTTCGAGGCCGGCCGGCCCCGGCTGGCCTCGTTGGCGTACCGCCTGCTCGGTTCGGCGGCCGACGCCGAGGACGTCGTGCAGGACGCGTTCCTGCGCTGGCAGGCCGCCGACCAGAGCTATATCAAGGTGCCCGAGGCGTGGCTGACCAAAGTGGTCACGAATCTCGCGCTCGACAAGCTCCGGTCGGCCCAGTCGCGCAAGGAGCGGGCGGTCGGCGCGTGGCTGCCCGAACCGCTCCTGGACGGCGACCCGATGCTCGGCCCGGCCGAGACCTTCGAGCAGCGCGAGTCCGTGTCCCTCGCCGTGCTCATGCTCCTGGAGCGCCTGTCGCCGGTCGAACGCGCCGTCTACATCCTCCGGGAAGCATTCGCCTACAGCCACAACGAGATCGCCGACATCCTCGACATCTCGGTCTCCGCGAGCCAGCAGCACGCCCTCCGCGCCCGCCGCCACGTCACGGCCGGACGCGACGCCGCCCAGGTCGACCGCGAAGCGGCCCAACGCATCGTTGAGGCGTTCCTCGACGCCGCGACCTCGGGCGAGACCGACCGACTGGTGACCTTGCTGACCGCCGACGCCACGGCCGTCACCGACGGCTTCGGGCTCCTCGAAAAGCTGCGCTACGAGTCGGTCCCGGTCCGCATCGCCGCCGCCGTCAGGGCCGGACTCAGGCCGACCCCGGCGAAACGCGCCCTCGCGGGAGGACCGCTGTCGCTCCACGCCGGGCTCGTCAACGGCGCCCCCGCCATCCTCGCCATTGTGGACGACCGAGTCGCGGGTCTGGTCGCCCTCGACCCCCGCGGCGACAAGATCGCGGGCCTCATCAGCATGGCCTCAGACCACCGCCTCACCCGGGCCACAACCCAATGGCGCCAAGGAAACCACGACGACGCCCCGCTCATCGCCTCCTGGTAGCCGCTAGGTCGCCGCCGCGCGCTCGGCAGCACTGCTGAGGACGCAGAACTCATTCTCCTCGGGGTCCGCGAGCACGGCCCAGCCGGTGCCGTCGGCATTCCGTCGATCGTGGACGAAGGTGGCGCCGAGCCCGAGCAGCCGCTCGACCTCTTCGTCGCGCGTGGTCTTCGGACGCAGGCAAAGGTGCAGTCGGTTCTTGGCGGTCTTGGGTTCCGGGACCTGGTTGAAGAAGATCGCCGGGCCGCCTGGCAGCATCACTTCCGTCTCCTCGTCGCCGGGCTTGTCCTCCGGGTGCAGGGGACGGTCGAACACGTTGCTCCAGAACCGCGCCAGCTCGTAGGCGTTCGCGCAGTCGATCGCGACGTTCTGCAGTTCAGAGACCATGCCTGCGAGTCTGCCGCAACCCCCACCCGGCCGCTACCGGATTACGGCTGGAGGGCGCCGACGCCGGGGACGCGATGCCGCAACACGGCCTAGGCGAGGAGGCGGGCGATCGTGGCTCTCCCGGCGGGCATCCAGGTGGGTTTGCCGCCGGGCCAGCCCTGTTCGCCCGCGTAGCCGACGTGCATGAGCCCGAGGGCGCGCATGAGGGCCCAGCCGCGTGCGCGCAGCTCCATGGCCTCGTCGGTGTCGGGATAGGCGTCGAGGCAGAGCCGCGCGGCGCCTTCGGGCAGGAGTATCCACGCCGCAGAGAGGTCGGTGGCCGGGTCGCCCGCGCACATGTCGCCGAAGTCCACGATGCCCGACAGGGTGCCTTCAGCCCCGACCACGTTCGCGGGGTGCAGGTCACCGTGAATCCACACGGGATGGTGTTCCCACGGGTCGGCGGCGAGTGCGTCGCTCCAGATCGCGCGCAGCGCGGCGGCGTTCTCCTCGGTCGACCAGGCGTTGATGCCCCGCTCCACGTCCTCGGTGTGGTTCGCGAGGGGCACGCTCCGGTGCGGGTTCACCGGCGCGTCCTCGGGGGCCTCCTCGTGCAGGGCCGCAAGGAACTTCGCCAGCGCCTCGGCCGCGTGCGCGCCGCGCTCGACCGGGACGTAGTCGAGCGGTGTGCCTGCGACCCAGGTGGTCACGAGCCAGGTCGCGGGAAAGTGGCCGGTCGCCTCGCCGCGCCGGACGGGAGCCGAGACGGGCAGCGGCAGCCGCCCCGCGATCTCCGGCATCCACCGGTACTCCTGCTCGAGCAGTGCGGGGCTGTCCGGCAGGCGCGGGATGCGGACCGCGAGGTCCTCGCCGACGCGCCACATCCGGTTGCCCCAGCCGCCGTCGACCTCCCGGAGTTCGAGCCCGGCCAGGTCGGGGTGCTGCTCGCGCAGCATCTCCCGCACGAAGGCTTCGTCGATTTCGATGTCGCTCAGCTGCAGCTCATCCATCAACGCAACCTACATGCCGGAGGTCAGCGCTTGCCACCTTGCAGGTCGGTCCAGTAGCGGTGGAGCCGTTCGGCCAGTTCGCGCGAGTGGGAGAGGGCGACCATGTGGCCGCCGTCGATCTCGTCGGGTTCGATGCCGAGGCGGTCCTTCACCATGCCGCGCATGAACGCGGGCGGGAAGAACCGGTCGTCGCGGCAGAGCAGGAACCGGGTCGGCACGTCGGGCCAGGCCTGCAGCGGCGACGGCTCGCCGTACCGGTCCCCAGCCGGCTCGCGGCCGCGCCTCTCGCACTCCGCGGCCAGGTCCGCGGGGACCCCGTTGAAGAACGCGTCCCCTTCAGCACCCTCAAGGTCGGTGAAGCCGGACGCGGCCCACCAGTCGTTCGGCGCCTCGCCCGGGACCGGGACCATCGCGGTCACGAACACGAGCAGCTCGGTCTCGATGCGGGAGGCGACGATCGGGGCGACGAGCCCGCCCCACGAGTGCGCGACGACCACGAGGTTCGGCTTGCCGGCGCACGCCTCGACGACCGCGTCGGCGTACTCGGAGATACCGTTCGCCGGGTCTTCGATGGGCAGGTCGACGGCGATCACCTCGTGCCCGAACCCGCGCACCGCGGGCTCGACGAGATGCCAGTCCCAGGCGGTGCTGCCGCCGCCGTGAATCAGTGCGAATGTCGCGGTCTCAGCCATGGTCGGGCTCCTTCACTGCCGCTGCTTTTCGTTGAGGGCGTTCGGTACTGACTACGATAACGACGGCCGCGATGACGACCGCGCCGCCCGCGATGATCGGCACCGTCACCGCCTCGGACAGCACCAGCCAGCCGAGGAAGACCGCGACCAGGGGGTTCACGTACGCGTAGGTCGCGACGAGCGAGATGTTCGCGGCCTGCAGCAGCCACACGTAGGCGGAGAACGCGACCACCGATCCGAAGATCACCAGGTACGCCCACGCGGCCCACGACCGCGCCGAGTACGCGGCCGGGTCGAACCGCTCACCGGCTGCCAGGCCGACGGCCAGCAGCACGACCCCGGCGATCGCCATCTCGTACACGGCCGCCACGAACGCGTCCTTCGGCATCCGCAAGCGGGGTTGCAGCCACGACCCGAACGCCCAAGACGCGGTCGACAGCATCACCAGCGCGATGGTCCAGAACGGGAACTCGCCGCCCACGCCGTTCGCGATGAGCAGCGCGGCGAGTCCGGCGAAGCCCATGAGCACGCCCACGACCGTGGCTTTCTTGGGGCGTTCGCCGGAGAGGACCCGGTACATCAGCACCCACAGCGGCACCGCCGCGATGAGGAGTGCGACCAGACCCGAAGGGGCGCCGCCGCTTTCGGCGATCGTCACCAGGCCCTGGCCGAGCACGGGCAGCAGCAGTCCGACCAGTGCGCAGGACAGCAGCTCGGCCCGGCTCAGCGCAAGCCGCGAGAAACCGCCGCGCGCCATCAATATTACGCCGAGAATGATTGCAGCACAGGCGAACCGGGCACCAGCGGCGATCATGGGAGGGATGTCCTCGACCATGATCCGGATGCCGAGGTAGGTCGAGCCCCATACGACGTAGACGATGCCGAGGGCGGCCAGGACGAGTACGGGCCGGGCCGACTGGTGCCGGCCGGTATCGGGTTCGACGTCTGTTGCTGCGGTCATGGAGACACGCTATGCCCCGGCGGCCGCAAAGCAAAACGGAAAACCTCCCATGTGAAGCCGCCTCGCGGGACCTTGCACCGGATTACTCGATCTCGTATACTCGAAGACGAGTATTGATTCGAGGTGAGTCCGATGGCCGCGAAACGCAGCCCGCGCCGCAAGGTGTCGAACCTGACCGCGCTGGCGGTCCTGTCCGCCCTCACCCACCGCCCCATGCACCCCTACGAGATGGCGCGCGCCTTCCGCGCCTGGGGCAAAGACCGTGACATGCAGGTCAAATGGGGTTCGCTCTACTCGATCGTGGCGAGCCTGGAGAAGCACGGCTTCATCGAGGCGGCCGGGACCAGCCGCGAAGGCAACCGGCCCGAACGCACCGTCTACCGGATCACCGAGACCGGTTGGAACGAAATGGTCGACTGGGCCCGCGAACTGATCGCCACCGAGGCCGACCCCGCCCGCTTCCGCGCGGGCCTCTCCGTCGCCTCCGTGATCACCCCCGACGAGGTCATCGAACTCCTGGGCCAGCGCGCCGCCCTCCTGGAACAGCGCGTCACCGACCTGCGCGAATCCTTTGCGGCATATGAGGGAAGCGTGCCGCGGCTCCTCCAGATCGAAGGCGAGCACGAACTGGCGCTCACCGAGGCCGACCTGGCCTGGACGCAGGCGCTCGGCGAAGAACTCGCCTCCGGCGCATTCCCCGATCTCGGACTCTGGCGCGCGTTCCACGCCACCGGGGAGATCCCCGAAGCACTGGCCGACCTGGCAGAAAGGAGCCTCGACGGTCAACGCGAGTAAGTGCGGTTCCGGTGGCGGCGTTGCAGCGCCGCCGCCGGAACCGCGACAACCCAGAACCGACCTTTGCGAGAGCGCAGATCCGGCCCTGAGGCGACAACCACGAGGATAACCGGGCCTCACGCTCCTGCCACGGCGGTTCATGAACCGAACCCTGAGGAAGGAAGCACCATGTCAACCACAGTGAGGACCGCCGCCGTCATCGGCGGCGGCATCGCCGGACCCGTCACCGCCGCGGCCCTGTGCATGGCCGGTATCGAGGCCACGGTCTACGAGGCGTACCCGAGCCGCGCGGACGGCGTCGGCGGCACGCTCGCCTTGGCGCCCAACGGCCTCGCGGCCCTGGAGATCATCGGCGCCGCCGAGGCGGTGGCCGCCGCCGCGCAACCGGTCCACCGCATGGACATGACCATCGGCGACCGCAAGCGGTTCACCATCCCGGGCCTCCCCGACGTCGGCCCGCTCCAGCTGCTCCACCGCACCGACCTCTACCAGGTCCTGCACGACCGGGCCGCGGAACTGGGCGTGCGGTTCGCGTACGGCAAGCGGCTGACCGGCGCCCGCGAAAGCGCGGGCTCGGTCACCGCGCTCTTCGACGACGGGACGGAGGCCGAAGCGGATGTGCTCATCGGCGCCGACGGCGTCCACTCCGCCGTCCGGGCCGTCATCGACCCGGCCAACCCGGGCCCGAAGTACACCGGGATGCTCGGGTTCGAGTCGATCGCCGACCACCGGGTGCCGCTCGACGCGGGCATCATGACCTTCGCGTTCGGCAAGCGCGGGTACTACCTGTACGGCGCGCTCCAGGACGGACGCACCCACTGGGGCGTCAACCTCCCCTTCCCGAAACCCTTGACACTCAAGGAGGTTCGCCGGACCTCGAACGAGGAGTGGATGGCGCGGCTCCGCGAGGTCTACGGCGACGACTCGCCCGGAGCCGACCTGCTCCGCACGACTGATCCCGCGACGCTGCAGGCCAGCGGCGCGCTCCACCTCATGCCGCCGGTCCCCCGCTGGCACCGTGGCCGCATGGTCCTCGTCGGCGACGCGGTCCACGCCCCCTCCAACAGCACCGGCCAGGGCGCTTCCCTCGCCATCGAGAGCGCCATCGAGCTGGCCCGCTGCCTCCGCGACCGCGACGAACCCGAAGCGGCCTTCACCGCCTACGAACGTCTGCGCCGCAACAGGGTCGAACGGGTCGCCGCCATGGGCGCGAAAGCCAACTCGGTCAAGGCCCCCGGGCCAGTGGCGCAGGCGATCCTGCCGCTCATCATGCCCCTGTTCATCAAGGCCGTGATGAACCCCGAGAAGACCCAGGGCCCCATCCAACGCCACCGCATCGACTGGGACGCAAAGGTGTAGCCGGGCCCCGGGGTGTGTAGTCCATGGCCGCGAGCCTCATGGCCCGCCCCGCTTACCGGAACAGGTCGACCACCCGCACCACCTGGTCGGCCCACAGACCCAGCACGCACAAGAGCAGCACCGTCGCGATGGCCTTCCCGTAGGCGGGCACGGCCCAAGCAGTGATGTCCTCCCAGGCCATGCGCCGCACCGGGAACAGGACGAGGACCGTCGGGATCACCGTGACCACCGTGAGCGTGATCGCCAGCCACGTCGCCGGATCGCCGTTCAACAGGTAGAGCCGCACCGTGACCGAGGACGTCAGGATCAACGACACCATGCGGTGCAGGAGCAGCTCGGCCACATGGCTCCCCATGCTGTGGTCGGGGTGCACCTGATGCGGGTGGTAGTCGATCTTCGCCCGCTGGCGCCGTTCCGCGACCAGAGACAGGATGATCGTGTAGCCGTAGGCGAACAGGACGGCGATGTAGAGGGCTTGTTCCATCGGAACTCCTGAGGGGCAGGTGAGCTGAGAGAGTTCCACAAGGGTAGGTGGCTGCCGCAAGGCCCGCAAACGCGTTGGTCCGCTCGCAGGCACGACCGCAACCGCTGCGGAGTCCGGAGTGGACGGGCCGCCCTAGCATCGAAGCCATGAGCACTCCTCCCCTCCGCCCCGAGGACGACCCGCCGCTGTGGTCGCCCGACACCCGCGTCACCGTCTGGGCCGTCGTGAGCGGCCTGGCGATCGGCCTGTCGTTGTGGTTGAGCAGCAGCCGCTTCGACAGCGGCGAGTACTCCTGGTACTGCTCGCCGATGGTCTTGCCGCTGTTGATCCCGGCTGTGTTGATCCTCGTCGCGTTCGGCGTCGTGCTCAAGGCCGGACCGGCCCGCGCGGGCCTGCTGACCGCCCTCTCGTGGTTCCTGATGTGGGTGTTCTTCGCCGGCAACGGACCGGATCAGCTGGCGAACTACCACTGGGGCGTCCGCGAGGACGCCGTCGCCGGTCACGAGAACAGCGACTGCGGCGACTACGTGAGCATTGGGACCGAGACCGGCACGGGCAGCACCGCCTACCTGTTCGGAGGTGGAGGTTCCAGCGGACCGACCACGGTTCCGTGCAGCATTCCGGTCACCGACGCCGACACCGGCGAGTACCTGGGCCGCCTGCACTGCCGAGTCGGGTGCCCGTACCCGTATTCGACGGTCACGGTCTGGTACGCCCCGCATTTCCTCGGCAAGCTCTACGACAGCCCGCCCCTGGAACGAGCGTGGCTGTGGTGGCTGCCGTTGGGCGCCGGGGTGTGGACCGGATTCCTGGGCCTGGCGGTCTGGGTTCGGGCCCCGGAGCGCCCCAAGGGAACCGGGTGGCAGGCCCGGCTGTGAACCCGGGCCGCGCGGGCGTTCCAGCTCAGGTTCAGGGCGTGCCGGTCAGCACGGCGTGCACGATGAGGTTCTTCGGGTACGTGCCCTTGTCGAAGAGCCCGTAGCAGGTCACCAGCCGCAGCTCGGGGCGTCCGGCGTTCCCGTACACGACCTCGGTTGGGAACTTCGACTTCTCCACGACCTCGGTGTCCTCCACCTTGAACCGCAAGACCGTCCCGTCAAAGCGGGTGACCGTGATGTCGTCGCCCTTCTTCAGCCGGTCGAGGTAGTAGAACGCGGCGGTCGAAGCGCTGGCGTCGCGGTGGCCCAGCAGCACCGCCGAACCGGTCTCGCCGGGCGCGGGACCGTATTCGAACCAGCCGACCGCCCCGGGCTCGTCGAGCGCGGGCACTTCCGCCGCGCCATTTTCGTCCACTCCGGACGGCGAGATCGGAGCCTTGAGTTTGATCCGCGGGATCGTGACCTCGGCGGGCCAATCGCCGGGAAGGCTGGCGACCTCGGCGAGGGGCTTCGACGGCGGGGGCGGAGGCGGGTGCACCTGGTCCGATTGCGAGGGAAGGAACATCAGTGCCAGGATCACCGAGATCGCGACCGAGGCGCTGATGAGCGGATGCGCGAAGCAGCCCCTCAGGAACGCGAGCAGCGCTGGGCCGCAAGCCCTTCCGAGGAGGGCGAAACGGGGGCCCCAGACCTGCCGGAGCCGCGTGCCGAGGCTGCGCTGCGGAACGCGGCGCACGGGGGCCGGCTCGGGTTCGGGGCGTTGGCGGGTCCGCGACCGGTCGACAGCGGGCCGCTGTGAGATCCGGGGGGTGCCTGCGGCGAGATACCGGGAAGGACGCGAGCCCACGCCGGGCTGGCGTCCGTTCCGGTATCCCGCCGCACGGCGGTGGGCGCCGCCCGGTCGGCTGCGCCCGTTCTCGTCTTCGGTCACTGGCGGCTGCTAGGCGTGCACACGGCGACGCCACAGCACCGCGCCGATCGCGGCGAGCGCGATCAGGGCGATCGCGGACCAGCCGATCATGCTGCCCATGCCGCTGCTGGCCTGGGCGAGGCTGCCGTCACCGGTCTCGGGAGCCGCGCACGGCACGACCTTGGCCTCGCCGAGGTGAGCCCCTCGCTCTTCGGAATAGTGGGCGTCCCAGGGGAGGATCGGTTTCCCGCAAGGGATGTCCTTGAGGATCTTCACCGGGATCGAGTACGTGAAGGAACCTTCGTGGATCTCGCAGACGAGACCGCTGTCCTCGATGAGGTATGGGTGGTCTCCCGCGATGTCGGGGCCGCACACCTTCTCCTGGTCCGCATCCGGGATGTCCAAGGTGGGCATACCGTCGACGTACTTCCACGGGAAGTCGGTGTAGCCGTCGATGCGCTGGAAGAGGACGGTGCCGACGCCGCCGTTGGGTTCGGGGTCGGGAACGTCGGTGAACGCCACGTCCACCCAGACGATCTCGCCTGCCTTGGCCTGCGCCTCGGTGACCGTGTTCGTCTGCTTGATGGTGGTCTCGGCTGCCGAAGCGGGAGCCGCGATCGCCGCGGTCAGGGCCGAGGCCACCGCGAGGCCCGTGGCGAATACGGCGAGTCGCTGCTTTCCGGTTCGCCGCTCGCAGCGGTCGGCGGTTTCGTTTCCTACGAACGGCATCCTGTGCGCCTCCTGCGGCATGGATCCAGGCAATCCGATGGCGAGTAGCGCTCTGGACTGCCACTTTGCGCGCGCAAAGCGTCCTATATATACCGTCCCTCAAAGCTGGCCTCAGGGATTCAAAGGACATGAAGCGCCCCCGCCTTCCAGGTGGAGGACGGGGGCGAGGTATCTACGGGGACCTGGCCGGTCAGTCGCGGTCAGCGACGCGAAGGAGGCCAGTGAAGTCCGAGGCGGTCAGATCGAAGACAGGGGAGTCATGCCCGAGCTTGGAGTCCCGAACCTGGAACCCAGCGGCCGTGTTCCGAGCCTCCACACAGTCAGACTGACCGGAGTTGTTACTCCGGGAGCTCTTCCGCCAGTTGGTGAACTCGACCATCAGCGAGAAACCTTCCGATTCGCCTCGCGCCATCCAACATGACGCTGGAGAAACGATCATACAAGCCGATCTTTTCCTCATCGACGATGTGGCGGCTCTGGTCGAGCGTCTCAACATAGACGAAGTCCGGTCCAGCTCCCGCCCGTCCAGCCCCGCGAAAAATATCGAAGGCATGAGTGGCCGCGAAGGGCCTGCCGACCACATGGACCTCGCAATTCGGCAGGGCATCGATCTCAAGAAGCCGGTCGATCTGCGCCTCTTGCTCGGCCAGGCTGAGCTGCTTGAATGCCAGCACTTCCCCGGCGGGCACGAGGAACCTAGTTCGAGGGGCATCGGTTCGCCCGAAGAATGCTCGTTGACGGCGCTCCTTCCTGAGCCAGTACTTGACCTGGAGCGCAGGCCCTTCGACCGGCTCGCCGCCCTCGTTCATGTGATAGGCCTCGGTTTGAATCAACCCGGAGAGGAACAGCGGGTCCCATTTGATGATCTCGCCGTAACGACGTTCAGCGCTTTCGACGATGAAGAGATTGCGCTTGTCTAGGTCAGAGATGAGGTCGGGCCCCTCATTGAGCTGTTCGATGACATGTTCCAGGAAGGCGCCTCGTGCAGCTTCCACCTGGAGTGTTCGACAGATGAGCGCAACATTGGCCTTGTCGGGAAGCCGATCCCCGATCTCCCATCCTCGGATCGTATTGGCGTGCTTCCCAATCGCTCCGCCAAGTCTGGTTCGGGACCAGCCTCGCTCCTCACGGATCGCGATCAACTCGGCCGTCACGAACGCCTCAATGAGGTCCGAGTATCGATGAGACCCCATAGCGTTGCTCCCCTGCGCTGGGTCGATGACTGGTGGTAATCGATGATCCCATGTTGCGGCGCAGGGAAAACCTCCGACACAGCAACCAATTTTCGTGCACAACAACGTCGCACAATATTTTCGTTCAAATATTGTGCATCGGCATTGTGACACCATCGCTGAACGACGACATTTAAAGAGCCGCATGCCTATTGACCAGCCGAAACATGGCTTATGTTGGTCTCATCGCGGGTCACCTCCCGGCTCGCGAGCGGTGAGATTGCCGGGGAGGCGCTGCCCCGCAGGGCATCTGGTGGGCCCTTTGCGGGTTCCCCGGCAATCTCACTGTCGGCTATCCGACACTCTCTGCAATGGAGGTTGCGATGTACAACCGAGCCGCGAAGCCGAAGCCTGACAAGAACCAGCCAATCCCGGACCCTCTGATCCGGGGCCAGTTCAGCGATGGGCGCCGCGTCTTCGTCGTCCGCACCTCGAGCTCCTCAGCGCCCGACTCGTTCCAGGTGCATCCCAAGGGAAACCAGTCCGATCCGATCCTGGTGGTCTCCGGCCTCAGCTCCGGGAACCTCCACGCCACCTGGAACGAGGAATGGCGCTCGGCTTCACCCGAGTGGCGCGAGTGGGCGCGCAACAACGCGTTCAAGGCCTTCCACACGGTCCGGTTCTGCCGTGGCTGAAACGACCTTCGCCGACCCGGCCGACGAAAACCCAGCCGAACCCGAAGGCGAACACTGCCTCGGCAAGTTCCGGCGCTACCGCGCCGAGTTCTCCGTCATCTACGTCGCTTCTCCCCCGGGCACGCCCGACACCTACCGCGTCGACTGCGACGACGGCGTGGGACCGCACGAAGTCTGCCGCTTCGGCGACGACCCGGCCGAACCCGTGATCTGGCGCGGCGCCTGGCAAGGCGACGAGTGGTGCCCCTGGATCGAGCAAAACGCCCGCGCGTTGGTCGCCGATCCGAGCCGCTTCGACTTCTAGACTTTGCCCTGAGGCCGGTCGGACAAGGTGGAGTCCGACCGGCCTCGCCTTGCCCCCAGGTCGTCCAGGATGGCAGCGGTCGCAGTGGCACCGAACCTGGTGGCCCCGAGCCGATGCAGTTCGAGCAGGACATCGAGGGTGCGAACTCCCCCAGCGGCTTTGACACCGACACGAGGTGAGACCGTGCGGCGCATCAGGGCGATGTCGGCGGCGGTCGCCCCGCCGGGCGCGAAGCCCGTGCTCGTCTTGACATAAGCCGCGCCCGCGGCCTCGGTCGCGCGGTACGCCGCGATCTTCTCCGGCTCCGACAGGTACGCGTTCTCGGCGATCACCTTCACGGGAAGGCCCGCGGCCGCTTCAACAACGGCGGCGATCTCATCCTCCACATAGTGCGTCTCGCCGCTCCGGAGCCGGCCGATGTTGACGACCATGTCGATCTCGCCCGCCCCGGAGCCGATCGCTTCGGCCGTCTCCTGGACCTTGGCCGCGACCGTCCCGCTGCCGTGCGGGAAGCCGACCACGGTGCCGACCGCGACGGAACTGCCGCCGAGGGTCGCGGCGGCAGTGGCGACGTCGGCGGGACGGACGCACACCGAGACCGTGCGGTATTCGAGGGCGGTGGCGAGACCGGCCGCGACGTCGGCGGCGGTCAGCTCGGGCCGCAGCAGCGAGTGGTCGATCATGGCGGCGACCTCGGCGATCGTCGGCAGCGGGCCGGTCCAGCGAGCGGCCTCAATCGGTGCGACGGGCATGGCGAACTCCTTCTCAATCCCGATCCAGAAATTGTCTAGACAGCATAGACTGATTAACATCATGATGTCTAGACAGATCGCCGCCATCCGTGAGGAGACGCACTCATGGCCAAGTCGCCGCCGCTCTACCAGCGCATCGAGCAGCAGCTTCGCCGCCGGTTCGCCGAAGCCGCCGACGGCGACCCGTTCCCGCCCGAAACCCGTCTGGCCGAGGAGTTCGGCGTCGCCCGCATGACCGTCCGGGCCGCGCTCGCCGCACTCGAACGCGACGGCCTCCTCGAACGCGTGCCCGGACGCGGCAGCTTCGTCCGCCGCGCCGCCGCCTCCCGACCCGTCGGCACGCTCCTGAGCTTCCACGACCAGGCGATCGCCGAAGGAAAGACCGCCCGCTCGCGCGTGCTCGCGGCATCGGTCCGGGCGGCCGAGCCGAACGAACGGGCGGCGCTCTACCCCGACCAGGCGGAACCCCCGCTGACCGTCGTCGCGATCAGCCGCGTCAGGTACCTCGACGACCAGCCCGTCGCGATCGAGCACGCCGTCTTCCCCGCCGCACTCGCCGCACTCCTCGAAACCGACCTCGAACACGGGTCGCTGCACCGCGCGCTGCGCGACCTCGGGCACCGCCCGGACCTCGGTTCCTCACTGCTCACCGCCCGCAGCGCAGGCAAGGAAGGCCGCGAACTCGGCGTGCCCTCCGGCCATCCCATGCTCGTCGAAGTCCGGACCATCCTCGACCAGGACGGCAAACCCTTGGAGCACACCGAAAGCGCCTACGTCGCCGAGCGCTTCGCACTCAAGGTCGACTTCACCGTCGCGGCCTCCGGGAGCGCCGGGCTACCGGCCGGTGGGAAAGCCCTCGCGCCACAGCCGTCCCGCACATAAGGTCCCCGCATGGATATTGGAGAGCTCCCCTTCGGGACCACCGACTGGTCGTCGATCACCCCCACCGAGCACGCGGGCGAGACCGGCACCGCGACATGGCGCACCCGCGAGTTCGGTGCGACCCGGATGCGCATCGTCGAGTACAGCCCCGGATATCTGGCCGACCACTGGTGCAACCGCGGGCACCTCCTCTTCGTCCTCGAAGGGACCCTGACCACCGAACTCGGCAACGGCAGCGTGGTCACCATCGAAGCGGGCAGCAGCTACCAGGTCGGCGACGACGTCGAACCGCACCGGTCGAGCACCGCGAGCGGGGCGCGGCTCCTTGTCGTCGACTAGCGGGGCGGGATCTAGGGTTCGGGGATGAGCGCACACGACTACCTCGGTGAACTGTTCTCCCTTGAAGGCCGCGTCGCCGTCGTGACCGGCGGGAGCTCCGGGATCGGGAAGGCCATCGCGACCGCGCTTGCCCGTGCGGGCGCGAAGACCGTGGTCGTTGCTCGCGGGCGAGAGGCGCTGGCCGCCACCGTAAACGAGCTGACCGCACACGGTTGCCAGGCCGCCTGGGTGAGCGGCGACCTGAGCGGCCGGGACGGTATCCGGGCCGCAGCCGAAGCGGCCGTCGAGGCGTTCGGGGAGCCCGACATCCTCGTCAACTCCGCCGGGATCAACCTGCGGCCGCCGATGGGCGAGATCGGCGAGGACGTCTGGGACCAGACCATGACCGTGAACCTCGAAGCGCCGTTCCTCCTCGGCCAGCGGTTCGGGCCGGGCATGGCCGCGCGCGGATTCGGGCGGATCATCCATGTGACCTCGCAGCAGGCGCATAGGGCGTTCGTGCAGAGCGGGGCGTACGGGGTCTCCAAGGGCGCCTTGGAATCCCTCGCGCGATCGCAGGCCGAGGCGTGGTCGCCGCAGGGCGTCACCGCCAACACGCTCGTGCCCGGGTTCGTGATGACGCCGCTCAATGAGCGCCTGGCCTCCGACCCCGAGAAGGTGGCGGCGCTGGCCGAGCGCACACTGGTCGGCCGGAACGGCCTCGCAGAGGACTTCGCGGGCGCGGCCGTATTCCTCGCGAGTCGCGCCTCCGCTTATGTGACAGGGCAATCGGTGTTCGTCGACGGCGGGTTGTCCGTCCACTGAGGTGGTAGGCGAGCGTCCCTCGCCATCGGAAACTACCGGAGGTAGTCTGTCGGTGCCAGCTAACGCCTTGCGGGCCTTGCGCTTCGAGAGGAACCCTTCATGAGCCGGACAACCTTTACCGCCAGTGTCGTGAACGCCATGCTCAGACCCACCACGGGAGGGCGGAAGCGGCCGCTCGAAACGTGGGAGAAGACCGTCGCGCAGGTCGAGGAGTCGACCAAGTGGTCGGTCGCGGGCGAGGAGCGGTTCATCGCCGACCTCGGCTTCCACCTCAAATGCCTCGCCGACGAGCCGAAGCTGACGCCGTTCGGCTGGCAGTCCGGACTCCTCGACGCCAAGGGGCGCTTGGAGAACCGACTGCGCATCCGCCAGCGCCTCCAGGAGTTCCCGGAGATCGCCGACGAGAAGATCGTCGCCCCGGTGTTCGTGGTGGGCCTGCCTCGCACCGCGACCACGTTGGCGCACAAGATCCTCGCGGCCTCGGACGACCACCGGGGGCCGCTGCTGTGGGAGATGATGCGGACCGACGTGCCGGTGGACCCGGCCGAGACGGACAAGTTCATCAAGACCATGGAGTCCGGGGCGCGGATGATGGTCAGGTTCGCGCCGTCGTGGGAGGTCATCCACCCGATCCGGGTGAAGGCGCCCGAGGAGTCGATGTTCATCCTGCCGCAGGGCACGTACCACCTGGCGCTGCGCGCGGCCCTGCCCGAGTACAAGCAGTGGCTGGGCCAGCGCGACTACACGGACGACTACGTGTACTTGAAGCGGGCGCTGCAGGTGCTGCAGTTCCGGCGCGAGCCGAAGCGGTGGACGCTGAAGTACCCGGCGCACCTGAACGACCTCGACGTGATCCGCAAGGTGTTCCCTGACGCGAAGTTCGTTTGGACGCACCGTGATCCGACCACGGTGATGGGTTCGGTGTGCTCGCTTATGGAGACTTCGTGGTCGCTGTACCAGAAGCGCCCGGACCTGGACGAGATCGGGGAGGTGGCGTTGAACATGCTGGTGGAGTCGATCGAGCGGGGCCGTCAGTCGCGGATCACGCTGCCTTCGGAGTCCATTATCGACGTTCCTTACCACCGGTTGAACTCGGACCCGGTGAACGAGGTGCCGAAGCTGTACCAGGCGATCGACGCGAAGTGGACCGACAAGGACGCGGCGAACCTGGAGAACGTGCTCGCGCGTCCGCAGCGGGACCGGCGGCACGAGTACTCGCTGTCGCGGTACGGGTTGTCGATCCAGGGCGTGGAGGACGCGTTCGGCGACTATGTGCGCCTTTGCGGTACGCTCAACACCCGCTGAGTCGAGGCGTTGAGCTGTTGCGCTGCTGACGAATGCGCGAGGGCGGGCGGATCCACCAGATCCGCCCGCCCGTTTTCGCCCGGTCAGAGACCGGTTTGGTTCCGGAAGTCCTCGACGGACCCCTGGGCGCCTTCGACGTGTTCCTGCGCTTGGCCCTGCGCGTTCTCGACGCCTTCCTGCGCCTGGCCCTGCAGGTCTTCGGCTGCGCCGCCGACCTGTTCGCCGAGCTGGTCGACCGGGGCGTCAGCGACGCCGCCGATCATCTCCTCGGCTTTGCCTTTGACGTCGTCGACGGCCCCCGTGAACATGTCCTTCAGCTCGTTGAACTTGTCCGCAAAACCCATGGTGATTCCCCCTTGTTCGCGTTGGCATGTCCAACTATAGGGGTTTGCCCTGAAAAGCCGAAATCATGCGGCACGAAACGTCACGACAAGGCTGCCGTCCGCGGCGAAGCTCCAGTCGAGTTCGCCGGTGTAGTCGGCGCAGCGGGGGCCGTTCGAGCCCTCCCAGAACTGGTTGGTGCCGTCGTCGGTGCCGACGATGCGGTCCTCGTCGCCCGAGTCGCACGAGGTGTTGCCGCTGAACTGGTGCGTGCCCTCGTCGAAGTTGAAGTTGCGCTCGGTGTTGCCGATGCTCACGTTGTCGCCCATGGTGATCGAGCCGGGGTTCGAGTTGTAGGTGAACCCGTGCTGGCCGTTGTCGTAGGCGATGGAGCCGGTGACGACGTGGTCGACGCCGATGTCCTCGCCGCCGAGCTTGAAGCCGTTGCGGTCGCCCGCGCCGGCCTGGGAGCCGTCGGAGAGGGTGCCGTTCTCGTAGGCGAGGGAGTGTTCGATGGTCACCGCGCCGATGGGGCCGGTGTCGCCCTTGGTGTAGAGGTCGTAGCCGTCGTCGATGTTGTTGTGCGACACCGTGTACCGGAAGACGTTGCCGGTGCCGACGGTGAGCTTCGGGGCGAACCCGTCGGCGTCCTCGCCGTCGGAGTCCACATTGTCGTGGGATTCGACGGAGACGATGAGGTTGTTCGCGGGCCACTCCGCTTCGGGGGCTCCAGCTGTGTACCGGGAGAGCTGGAGGCCGGAGTCGGCGTTGTGGCGGGTGACGACGCGTTCGACGATGTTGTCGCTGCCGCCGACGAGGATGCCGTTGTCTCCGGCGTGCTCGACGGTGATGCCCTTGACGTGCCAGAAGTCGCCGCCCATGGCGAGGCCGCGGTTCGCGGAGTTCTCTTCTTGCGCAGAGAAGTTGAGGACCGGGGCTTCGCCTTCGTAGGCGAAGAGCTCGGTGCGGTCGGCGGCGGTGCCGTCGTTGCCGGGTTCGATGGCAACCGTTTCCGATAGTTCGTAGGTCCCTCCTCTCAGGAGGATCGTGCCGCCCGGTTCGACCTTGGCGATGGCGGCTGCCACGGTGGTCGGGTCCGCTTCGGTTCCGGCCGCGCCGTCGGTGCCGTCGGGGGCGGCGTAGATCGCGCCGTCCTGCGCGGGCTCGGCCGTCGGGTCGGCGTTCGCGGTGGTCATGGCGACCATTGTGGTCGCTGCGGCCACGAGGCCGCTCACGCCGACCACGACCGCGGTCTTGGTTCGTGTCCTTGCCATGTGCTCTCGCTCCTTCACGGGAGTCGCTCGGTGCGGGACGCGCCCGTTCGGGCGCGGCCCGTGCTGGTCGTCGCGTCGCTACGCAGGGTTGAAATGCGAGATAAACGCGATTTGTCCACCGAGCTTAGGCAAGGGGTTGCCACATGTCAATATCTTGATCCAAGGTTCGCCCTGCGCGGTGAGTCAGTGACCCTCCGGCACCGTGATTGCCATGTGCGCCAAGCGCTGCTCGTCCGCGACCGCGTGGATCGCGGTGATGCGGTCGCCGTCGAAGGCCAGGGTCATCACCATGAGGAGCTGCGAGCCGCGCGGCGTCACGACCGCCAGGCCGACCTCGCCGTCCAGGAGCACCGCGTGCGCGAGCATCGCGCTGCCGTTGAACGTGGTCGCCACGGCGTGCGCGCCGAAGGCCGCCGGGTTCGGGCTGATGCGCAGGGCCCGCCCGTCGAGGCGGAGGGTGACGCTCGGGTCGAGGAGCGCGAGCAGCGACTCGAACTCGCCGTCGCGGGCGGCGCGGAGGAACGCGTCGACCGCGCGGTAGCGCCGCATCCGGTCGCCGTCGGCCGCAGTCTCCTTGCCGCGCACGCGCTGCCGGGCCCGGCTCGCGAGTCTCTGGGTGGTCTCGGGGCTGCGCTCGACGATCGGCGCGATGTCGGCGAACGAGACGCCGAACATGTCGTGCAGCACGAACGCCAGCCGCTCGACCGGCGAGAGGGCGTCCAGGACCACGAGCATGGCTTGGCCCACCGAGTCGGCGAGCACGGCTTCCTCTTCAGGGTCGACGCGGCGGAAGACGCGGACCTCGGGCGCGGACTCCTGGCCCTCGAGCGTGTCCTCACGGCGGGACTTGCGCGAGCGGAGCTGGTCGAGGCACACCCGGCCGACCACGGTGGTGAGCCACCCGGCGAGGTTCTCGACGCCGTCGGCACCGGCCCGGTCGGCCTTGAGCCACGCCTCCTGGACGGCGTCCTCGGCCTCGCTCAGCGACCCGAGCATCCGGAAGGCGACCGTGCGCAGATGGGCCCTGTGCTGCTCGAACACCGCCGCCGAAAAATTCTTTCCGCTCACCTGTCTGGTTTCCTCGCCGCCGTCCGTCAGTGAAAGTGCAAGCCCAAATTTCCACCGGAGCGAGAAGGAAGTCAAACGATGAGCGCGAACAAGACTGGTATGTCACACACCACCGTCCTGATCACCGGGGCCAACAAGGGCCTCGGCCTCGAAGCGGCCCGCCGGCTCGGCGAGATGGGCTGGAAGGTGTTCCTCGGCTCGCGCGACATCGAGCGCGGTCAAGCGGCCGTCGACAAGCTCGCGGCCGACGGCACCGACGTGGTGCTCGTGCCCCTCGACGTGACCTCGGACGAGTCGATCGCCGCCGCCGAACGGCTCGTGCGCGAGCACACCGACCGGCTCGACGTGCTGATCAACAACGCCGGAGCGCCGGGGCACTTCGTCAACCCCGCCGACACCACAGTGGAGGAACTGCACGGCGTCTACGACACGAACGTGTACGGGCCGGTCCGCGTCACGCACACGTTCCTGCCGCTGCTCAAGGCGGCCGAGAACCCGCGCGTGGTCATGGTGTCGAGCGGCGGCGGCTCGTTCGCGGTCGTCACCGACCCCGCGCAGGGCATCTCGAAGATGCACGAACTCGCTTACACCTCTTCGAAAGCGGCCCTGAACATGATCACCGTCCGGTACGCCCAGGCGATCCCGGAGATCAAGTTCAACCTCGTCACCCCCGGGGAGGTCGCCAACGGCAAGTTCGCGGCGACCGACATGAACGCGCACCGCGGCCAGCTCACCGTCACCGAGGGCACCGACCCGTTCATCGAGCTCGCGACGATCGACGCCGACGGCCCCACGGGCATCTTCATCGACCGCCTCGGCCCTGTTTCGTGGTAGCACGCAAGGTCCCGGCCGCTCCATCGTGGAGCGGCCGGGTCAGTCGCCGTCGAGGTCGGTGCGCTGGCGTACGACGCGGAGTTCGCCGCCGTCCCAGGCCATCTCGTAGAGCTTGCCGCGCGCGCCGGTGAAGGGGCGGTGGAGGACGAGCATGAGTTCGCCCTCGAAGGTGGTGAACAGCATCCCGTGGCCCGAGTCGCCGCGCACGAGCGGTTCCCTTTGCTCCCAAGGGCCTTCGAGGCGGCCGGAGGGCGACACGGCCCAGGTCTGGACGTAGTCGCCGTCGACGCCGCCCGGGGTGAGGCGGTTCTTCTCGTACGTCGACCACAGGCACACGAGCGCGCCGCCGGGCGCGCGGACCAGCTGCGGGCCGTCCGTCACGTACGGCGCGATCTGGTGCGGGACACCGGCCGGGAGGTCGCGGGTGATCCAGGAGGCGTCAGAGCCCTTGAAGAGCATGACCGCGTCACCCGCGATCGCGTCCAGGTCGTCCGACAACGGGAACGCCTCGATCGTGCCGTCGATGCGCTGGAGCCATTCGTTCGCGTAGACCATCCACGGGCGGCCGTCGTCGCCGGTGAACAGCGTCCCGTCGAGGGTCATCAGCTCGGGCGGGAGGATCGGCGCTTCGGGCCTGACCATCCGGAACGGGCCGGTGAGCGAGTCGGCGACCGCCACGATCGTCGACCGGCGGTAGTTCGGGACCGGGAACGGCGTGCCGAACTCCCCCGGTTCCGGAACCGGCAGTTCAGCATCGGTGTTGTGGAGGGTCGTGAACAGGTACCAGCGGCCGTTCCAGCGGTGGACCTCCGGCGCCCACGCGCCGTGCACCGCCCACGGCGATTCCTCTTCGGCCACAAGGAAGACCGGCACGGGTTCGGCCCAGTCGCGCAGGTTCGGGGACCGGTAGCACATCGTGCCGACCCCGGCGTTCGAGACCGGGCCAGTGGCACCGGCAGTGAAGCCCTGGTTGGCGGTGTAGAGGTGGTACAGGCCGGACTCGGCGTCGGCGACCACGTACGGGTCGTGCAGCGGCATCTCGGGCAGGTGCAGCGGGAAGGCGGACGGCATCGGCTCGCTCATGCAGAAAACGCTATCAGGGAGAGAAATCCACTCGACACGACGGCGGCTCGCGTCGTAAAATGCGGCGAAACCGCAGGTCCACGAGCTTTGGAGGATGATTTTTTGAAGGTCCAGGCGCACGCGGTCGGAGGCCGACCGCTCTTCGACACCGTCAACCGATCATCCAATCCAAAGGACCTCCACAGTGGATCTTCCACAGTCATTCGTCATCGCCGAGAGCGGCCACCGCATCCACAACCCGTTCGATAGCCGCAAGCTGGCCGACCTGGGCGAGGCGCTGCGCCTCACCCCCGGTCTCACCATGCTCGACCTCGCGAGCGGGTCGGGCGAGATGCTCTGCACCTGGGCCCGCGAGCACGGCATCAGCGGCACGGGCGTCGACATCAGCACCGCGTTCATCGCCAAAGCCGAAGCCCGCGCCGAAGAACTCGGGGTGAGCGACCGGGTCGCGTTCGTCCACGGCGACGCCGCCGGGCACGTCGCGGCCGAGAAGGTCGACATCGCCGCGTGCATCGGCGCCACCTGGATCGGCGGCGGCGCCGCCGGGACAGTCGAGCTCCTCGAAAAGAGCCTGAAGCCGAACGGCCTCATGCTCATCGGAGAGCCGTACTGGCGCCAGGACCCGCCGGACGACGCCACCGTCAAAGGCTGCTACATGGGCAGCAGGGACGACCTGTTCCTGCTGCCGGGCCTGATCGACCACTTCGACGGCCTCGGCTATGACGTCGTCGAGATGGTCCTGGCCGACCGGGACTCCTGGGACCGGTACGCGGCCGCGCAGTGGCTGAACATCCGCCGCTGGCTCGACGCCAACCCGGGCCACGAGCTCGGCGACGAGATGCGCGACCGGCTGTGGACCGGTCGCAGCAACCATGTGCGCTACCAGCGCGACTACCTCGGCTGGGGCGTCTTCGCCCTCATGAAGCGGTAGCAAGCGGACGGGCCCGGCACCGAGTGGTGCCGGGCCCGTTCACGTCGTACTAGAGGTTCGCCTCGGCGAGCCAGTCCTTCGCGATGGTCTCGGCGGGCAGCTCCTCGTTCACGCTGCGGGAGTTCATCCCGATGAGGTCCTCCGGGGTCATCGCGGCGCTCACCGCGTTGATGACCGCGGCCGCCTCGTCGCTCACGTTGTCGCTCGCGAGCGGCACCACGTGCGAGGCCAGGAACAGGCCCTTCGTGTCCTGCAGCGAGACGAGGTTGTTCGCGGCGATCGACGGGTCGGCGGTGTAGATGATGGCCATCTGGATGTCGCCGTCGTTCAGCGCCTGCACGGTGAGCGGGCCGCCGCCGTCCTCGATCGGCGTGAAGCCGACCTCGACGCCGTACGTGTCGAGCAGGCCCTGCGGGCCGTTCGGGCGGGTCTCCGCCTCCGAGTTGGCGCCCATGGTGATCGGCACGGTCACGTTCGCCAGATCGTCCACTGTGGCGAGGGACCATTCGTCGGCGAACGCCTGCGTCACGGTGTACGAGTCCTGGTCGGTCGCGCCCGACTGGTCGAGGACGCGCAGGCCCTCGGGCGTCGACTCCTGCAGGGCCGCATAGACGTCCTCGCTCAGACGGGCCTCGGTGTCGGGCACCCAGTACTGCAGCAGCGGGCCCGTGTACTCGGGGAAGAGGTCGATCGAGCCGCCCTCGATCTCCGGCAGGTAGGCCTCGCGCTGGCCGATGCGGAACTGGCGGTCCACAGTGAACCCGGCGTCTTCGAGGGACTGGGCGTAGACCTCGGCGATGATCTCGCTCGAGTAGTAGTCCTGCGAGCCGATCACGATGGTCTCTTCGGACTCGGAGCCGCCGCTGGAGAGCGGGTCGCCCGAGGAGCAGGCGGTGGCGGTGAGGGCGGCCGCGAGCGCGACCGCGCCCAGGGCCTTGGTGCGGGTGTTCATACAGTTTCCTTCTCTCGGGGTTTCTCGGGCTGTGCTGCCGCGCTTGACGATCGGGCGGGCGCGGCGATCCGCCGCGACGCAGTGCGCTGCGCGGCGGCGAGGAGGAGTTCGAGCAGGAGGGCCAGCGCGGCGACGAGGAGCGCCCCGGCGAGCATCTCGGCGTAGTCGCGGGATTTGAGGCCGGAGAACAGGTACCGGCCGAGGCCGAAGTCGGCGGTGTAGGCGGCGAGGGTCGCGGTGGCGACGACCTGGAGCGTCGCGGCGCGCAGGCCGCCGATGATCACGGGCGCGGCGAGCGGGACCTCGACTTGGAAGACGACCTGCCTGGGGCTCATGCCGATCGCTTTGGCGGCGCCGGTGACCGTGGAGTCGACGTTCTGGACGCCCGCGTAGGCGCCCGCGAGGACGGACGGGACCGCGAGGACGACGAGGGCGATGAAGGGCGCGTCGAGGCCGATGCCGAGGGCGAGGCCGAGGAGGGTGAGGAGGCCGAGGGTGGGGATGGCGCGGGCGGCTCCGGCGATCGCGCCGATGACGCCTGCGCCCTTGCCGGTGTGTCCGATGAGGACGCCGGTGGGGAGGGCGAGGACCGCTGCGGCGGCGACGGCCGCGAAGGTGATGGCGAGGTGCTGGAGGACGCGGGTGGGGACGCCGCCGGGGCCGGTCCAGTTGGCCGGGTCGGCGAGCCAGGCGAGGGCGTCGAGGAAGAGGTTCATGTCGTCTTCCCTTGCAGGCGTTCGCGGTGCGTGTTGGTCCACGGGGTGAGGATGCGCCCGGCGGTGACAAGGGCGGCGTCGAAGAGCAGGGCGAGGAGCATCGTGGCGATGACGCCGGTGGCGACTTCGGCGGGGATGCCGCGCTGGAAGCCGTCGGTGAGGAGCGTGCCGAGGCTGGGGACGCCGATGAGGGCGCCGATGGTGACGAGGCTGACGGTGGAGACGGCGACGACGCGGACCCCGGCGAGGAGCACGGGGACGGCGAGCGGGAGGTCGACGCGCCAGAAGACGCTGCGGGGCGAGTGGCCCACGGCGACAGCGGCTTCGCGCACGCGCGGGTCGACGGAGGCGAACGCGTCCGCGGCGGAGCGCACGAGGAGCGCGAGGCCGTAGACGGTGAGGGCGATGACCATGGTCGCGGGCGAGCGCAGGGGGATGCCGAAGACCACGGGGATGATGATGAGCAGGGGCAGGGCGGGGATGGCGTAGAGGAGGCTGGCCGCGCCTAGGACCGCGCCGCCGAGGCGGGGGCGGCGCTGCGCAAACCGTCCTATGGGGACGGCGAAGAGGACGCTGAGGAGGATCGCGGGGGCGCTGAGGAGCAGGTGGTCGCGGGTGAGTTCGATGACCTGCGGCCAGTTGTGGGTGAGCCAGTTCAAGGTGCGAGCACCCCCACGGGCCGCCCGGCGGCGTCCACGGCGATGGTGCGGCCGTCCACTTCGGTGATGTGGAGTTCGCGTTCGGCGCGGTCGGCGCCGACGAAGTCGCGCACGAAGTCGTCGGCGGGCGCGCCGAGGATCTCGGCGGGGGTGCCGCGCTGGGCGATGACGCCGCCTTCGCGCAGGACGACGACTTCGTCGCCGAGGAGGAAGGCCTCGTCGATGTCGTGGGTGACGAAGACGATGGTCTTCTGCAGTTCGGCTTGGAGGCGCAGGAGTTCGTCCTGGAGTTCGCGGCGCATGATCGGGTCGACGGCCCCGAAGGGCTCGTCCATGAGCAGGATGTTCGGGTCGGCGGCGAGGGCGCGGGCGACGCCGACGCGCTGCTGCTGGCCGCCGGAGAGCTGGCCGGGGTAGCGGCGCCCGGTCTCGGGGCCGAGGCCGACGCGTTCGAGGAGTTCGCTTGCGGCCGTTCGGGCCTGGCGTCTGGGGACGCCGTTGAGGACGGGCACGGTGGCGATGTTGTCGAGCACGGTGCGGTGCGGGAGGAGGCCGCCGTGCTGGAGGACGTAGCCGATGGAGCGGCGCAGGGCGACGGGGTCCTTGTCGCGCACGTCCTCGTCGTCGATGAGGACGCGGCCGGAGGTGGGCTCGACCATGCGGTTCACGGTGCGCAGCAGCGTGGACTTGCCGGAGCCGGAGGAGCCGACGAGCACCACGGTGCGGTGCGACGGCACGACGAGCGAGAAGCCGGCGACGGCGGTGGTCTGGCCGGGGTAGGTCTTCGACACCGATTCGAACTCGATCACAGCGGGGTCCCTGCTGAGTGGGGGCAAAGCGGTCACGGCCCAGTGTATACAACGATTCGAGGTATAGAATAGGACATGTGATCGAACTGATGATCCTGGGTTTTCTGGCGGAGGGGCCGCTGCACGGGTACGAACTGCGCCGCAAGATGGCCCAGCTGCACGGATACTCCCGGACCTTCAGCGACGGCACGGTCTACCCCGCGATCAACCGGCTCGTCGCCGCCGGTGCCATGGTGCGGGAGCTGCACCCGGGGCAGGCGGCCGCGCAGAAGGCGATCCTCAAGCTCACCGGCGAGGGCCGGGAGCGGCTGCAGCGGATGCTGCGCGACGCGCACGGGTACGACATCACGGACACGGGCCGGTACTTCGTCGTGCTGGCGTTCCTGTCGCAGCTTCCTGACGCGGCGGAGCGGGACGCGGTGCTGCGCCGCCGCCTCGCGTTCCTCGACCAGCCCGCGAGCTTCTTCTACGAAGGGGCGCACCCGATGCGCGCGAAAGAGGTCGAGGACCCCTACCGGAACGGGATGCTCGTCATCGCCAAGGCCACCAGCAGGGCCGAACGGGCCTGGCTGCGCGAACAACTCGAGAGGCACTGATGAACACCATGCGAGCCGTCGTCCTCGACGAACCCGGACCCGTTGAAAACCTGCACCTCCGCGAGCTGCCGGTGCCCGAACCGGGCGAGGGCTGGGTGCGGATCAAGGTGAAGGCGTTCGGGCTCAACCGGTCCGAGCTCCACACCCGGCTCGGCCTGGCCGAGGGCGTGACGTTCCCGCGCGTGCTCGGCATCGAGGCCACGGGCGTCGTGGACGCCGACCCGAGCGGCACCTATGCCGAAGGGCAGCAGGTGATGGCGATGATGGGCGGCATGGGCCGGGTCTTCGACGGCGGGTACGCCGAGTACACGTGCGTTCCGCTCAGCCAGACCGTCCCGTTCAAGTCCGAACTGGACTGGGAGCTGCTCGGCGCGGTCCCGGAGATGCTGCAGACCGCGAACGGCTCGCTCACCGTGGGCCTCGACGCGCAGCCCGGCCAGCGCCTGCTCATCCGGGGCGGTACGTCCTCTGTGGGCGTCGCGACCGCGATCCTGGCCAAGCGCATCGGCATGACCGTGCTCGCCACGACCCGCAGCGAGGCGAAGGCCGACGCGCTCGTGCGGGCCGGGGTCGACCACGTGATCGTCGACGACGGGGACGTGGCCGCGCAGGTGCGGCGGCTCTTCCCTGAGGGCGTGGACGCGGCGCTGGAGCTGGTGGGCACGCCGACCCTGCCGGACACGTTGCGCGCCACGAAGGTCCACGGCACCGTGTGCTTCACCGGGATGCTCTCGAACGAGTGGATCGTCAAGGAGTTCTACCCGATCGGCTACCTGCCCGCCGGGGTCCGGCTCACCGCTTACTCAGGCGACGCGAGCGACCTCACGCCCGAGGTCCTGCAGTCCTATCTGGATGATGTGGCTGCGGGGCGGGCGGCCGTGCCGCTCGACCGGGTCTTCGGCCTCGACCAGATCCGGGACGCCCACGCGCTCATGGAGTCCGACGGCGCGAAAGGCAAGATCGTCGTTATCCCTTAGTCCTAGGACCAGCGGTGTAGCGCGACCGCGCCGCTGGTCCGATGGCGTTGCACCCCAGCATCCTTAACGTTGGCCGGGCCGCCACGGGAGCCGGTCCGGCTCCGGGCGAACCGAGAGGGAACAGCGATGACCATCCTCATCACCGGTGCCACCGGGAACGTCGGACGACACCTCGTGGAGCGCCTCCACGGCGCAGGGCAGCCGGTCCGGGCCCTCACCCGCGACCCGGCCAAGGCGGACCTGCCCGCCGGGGTCGACGTGCGCGCCGGGGACTTCACCGACCTCGCGAGCCTCGAAGCCGCATTGGAAGGCGTCACCGCACTGCACCTCATGACCACCTTCGGGCCGGGGAACACCACCGTGCCGAACAGCCGCGACCTCGTCGCCGCCGCCGTCAAAGCCGGGGTCCGGCGCGTGACCCTCCTGTGGAACGGCTACACCGGGCCCGTCGAGGAGGCCGTCGAGGACTCCGAACTCGAGTACACGCACCTGCGGCCCGGCGAGTTCATGTCGAACGCCCTCGGCTGGGCCGGGCAGATCCGCGCCGAAGGGGTCGTGCGCGAGGCGTACGGCGAGGTCGGCCACTCCCCCGTCGACGTGCGCGACATCGCCGACGTCGCCGCCAAGGCCCTCACCGGGGACGGCCACGCCGGGCAGGCCTACATCCTCACCGGCCCCGAAGTGCTCACCGCCCCGCAGCAGGTCGCGGCCATCGCCGCCGCGCTCGGCCGGGACGTGCGGTTCGAGGCCGAAGACCCCGAGGGCGCCAAGGAACGCATGCGCGCCATCGGGATCGAGGAGCACGCCATCGAGTACGTGCTCGACTGGCGCGCGAACCCGCCCGAGTTCGCGCGCAACGTCTTCCCCACCGTCGCCGACGTGACCGGCCGCCCCGCGCGCACCTTCGCCGCCTGGGCCGAGGACCACGCCGACGCCTTCAGATAAAAGATGAGGGTCCCGGGCTTTTGCCCGGGGCCGACTCGCAGGTCACAAGGTGTTCCTGATTACGCCAGTCGGTAGTCGGGAACCCGTTTCGCGCGGTATCGTCCACCGGTCGGATCGGACCACTGGTGCCCGGTCCCCGAGAAGGAGAAGCCGTCGTGACCGCCCAATTCGACGCGAGCCCATCCGGTTCCGCCCCCGCACCGGAACCGTCGCCCGCGTCCGCCGCACCCGCCGTATCCGCCCGCGGCACACTGAGACTCGCCCTCGCCGTAGGCGCCCTCGGCGTCGTCTTCGGCGACATCGGCACCAGCCCCATCTACGCCCTGCAGACCCTCTTCAACCCCGCCGACCCCCACCCCGTCCCGATCACCGACGCCAACGTCTACGGGCTCATCTCCCTCATCTTCTGGTCGATGATGATCATCGTCACGATCTTCTACGTCATGCTCGCCATGCGCGCCGACAACGACGGCGAAGGCGGCATCCTCGCCCTCATCACCCTCATCCGCCGCCACGCCCACGGCCGCGGACGCAAAGCCAGCCTCATCCTCGCCGCCCTCGGCATCTTCGGCGCCGCCCTCTTCCTCGGCGACTCCATGATCACCCCCGCGATCTCCGTGCTCTCCGCCGTCGAAGGCCTCAAGGTCATCGACCCGCACCTCGAGACGTGGATCATCCCCATCACCGCCGTGATCATCGTGCTGCTCTTCGGGTTCCAGCGCAAAGGCACCGCCACCATCGGGCGGCTCTTCGGGCCCGTCATGATCGTCTGGTTCCTCACCCTCGCCGTCCTCGGCATCCGCGGCATCCAGGGCCACCCCGAGGTCCTGCGCGCCCTCAACCCCGCCTACGCGATCGACTTCCTCTTCGGCCACTTCCACATCGCGTTCTTCGCCCTCGCCGCCGTCGTCCTCACCTTCACCGGCGCCGAAGCCCTCTACGCCGACATGGGGCACTTCGGGCGCAAGAACATCACCACCGGCTGGATCTTCCTCGTCTTCCCCGCGCTCCTGCTCAACTACATGGGCCAGGGCGCGATGATCCTCGAAAGCCCCGCCAACGTCACCGGCCCGTTCTTCCTGCTCGCTCCCGAATGGGGCCGCATCCCGTTGACGGTGCTCGCCACCGCCGCCACCGTGATCGCCTCCCAGGCCGTCATCACCGGCGCGTACTCCGTGGCCTCCCAGGCCTCGAAACTCGGGTACCTGCCGCGCCTGCGCATCTCCCACACCTCCGAGCACGAGATCGGCCAGATCTACGTGCCCTGGATCAACTGGCTGCTCATGGTCTCCGTGCTCACCCTCGTGTTCGGGTTCCGCAGCTCCGAACACCTCGCGTACGCGTACGGCATGGCCGTCATCGGCACCATCACCATCGTCACGCTCCTGTTCTTCTACGTCGCCCGCACGCAGTGGCAGGCGCCCCGCTGGCTCGTCTTCATCGGCGGCGGCCTGCTCCTCGCGTTCGACCTGCTGTTCCTCGCCGCCAACTCCACCAAGCTCGTCCACGGCGCCTGGCTCCCGCTCGTCATCGGCGTCGCCGCGTTCACCGTCATGGTCACCTGGCAGCGCGGCCGCGAGATCGTCACCGCCAAACGCGGCCGCCTCGAAGGCCCGCTCCGCGAGTTCCTCGCCCGGCTCCACGGGGGCGAACCCAAGGTCGCCCAGGTCCCCGGCGCCGCGATCTTCCTCAACCGAGGCGTCGAGACCGCACCGCTCGCCCTGCGCGCCAACATGGAACGCAACCACGTGCGGCACGCCCAGATCGTCATCCTCTCCGTCGAGGTCGAACCCGTCCCGCGCGTCTCCGAAACCGACCGCGTCATCGTCGACGACCTCGGCCTCGCCCACGACGGCATCATCCACGTCACCGCCCGGTTCGGCTACATGGAAGCCCAGGACGTGCCCGCCGCGCTCCAACTCGTCAAGTCCCGCCAGTCCGAGGGCCGCAAACTCAAGCTCAAGGACGCCACCTACTTCCTCTCGACCATCCAGCTGCGCTGCGGCCCGAAGAAGACCATGGCCCTGTGGCGCAAACGGCTGTTCATCGCCACCTCCCACATCACCGCCGACGCCGCCGACCACTTCAAACTCCCGCGCGAGCGCACCGTGATCATGGGCTCCCACATCGACGTCTGAGCACGCGAAAACGGCCCGCGGGGGTTTCCCCGCGGGCCGTTTCGCTGTTCTTAAGCCTGAGCGGCCTGCAGGCCCTCGGTGATCGAGTGCGCGATCGGCGTGGTCGGACGCCCGATCAGCTTCGACAGGTCGCCGGTCTGCACGGCCAGCAGGCCGCGCGAGATCGCCTCGTCGACACCCACGAAGATCGCCGCGAGCGGGTCGGGCAGGCCCGCGCCGACCAGGATCTCGCGGTGCTGCTCGCCCGGCACGCGGCTCACCGCGACCTCCTTGCCGAGCTGGCGCGAGACCTCGGCCGTGTACTCCTCGAACGTCCAGGCGTGGTCGCCGCTGAGCTCGTACTCCTTGTTCTCGTGGCCCTCGGTGGTGAGCACCGCGACCGCCGCCGCCGCGAAGTCGGCGCGGGAGGCGCTCGCGACCTTCGCGCCTTCGGTCGTGCTGGTCAGGACGCCGCCGTTCGCGATCGCCTGGCCCAGGGCGCCGGTGTAGTTCTCGTGGTACCAGCCGTTGCGCAGCAGCACGTACGGCAGACCCGAGTCGATCAGGTACCGCTCGGTGATCTGGTGCTCGCGCGCGAGCTCGAAGTCGGCGGCCGGGCCGCCGAGGACGCTGGTGTAGCCCAGGAGCGCGACATTCGCGGCCTTCGCCGCGTCGATGACCGCCTTGTGCTGCGGCACGCGCTGGCCGACCTCGCTGCCGGAGATGAGCAGGACCTTCTCGCCTTCGCGGAAGGCGTCGACAAGGGTGGACGGGTCGCTGTAGTCGGCGACGCGGACCTCGACGCCGAGCTCGCCGAAGCGGGCGGCCTTGGCGGCGTCGCGCACGACGACGGCGATCTCTTCCACGGGGACCTGGTTGACCAGGCCTTCGACGACGAGCTGGCCGAGTTGGCCGGTAGCACCGGTGACGACGATCATTTCTTGCTCCTTCAACTGTCGGTTGCGTCTACCATTGCACTTACCAAATGAAAGCACAATCAATTCGAAAGTACTGTTGCGGAGGTAACATCGCGTCATGAGCACCCAGCCCACCGAACTCGTGCCCGGCTTCGAAGTGCAGGCCGCGGGCTGCGAGTCGCGCATCATCCTCGACCACATCACCGGCCGCTGGGGCACGCTCATTCTGCTGGCCCTTCACGAGGGACCGATGCGGTTCAGCGAAATCAGGCGCGCGGTGCAGGGCATCAACGAGAAGGCCCTGTCGCAGAGCCTCAAGCACTTCGAGCGCGACGGCATCGTCGACCGCCTCGCCCCCGAGGACGGCTACCCGTCCCGCGTCGAGTACCGGCTCACCGAGGTCGGCGCCGGGCTCGAAGCGCGCCTGCGCGAGCTCGTGGTGCACCTGTACGACGAGATGCCGAAGGTGCTCGACTCCCACGCCGCGTTCGACGCGCGCCGCCCGTCCTAATTCTTCAGTCGACCTGTTCGAAATCGCAGGTAGCGGCCGCACGTCGGCCTAGACTCGGGCCATGGCTGCGCAGGTCCCCCGAGCGGAAGAGCTGCGGCCGGGCACGGCCATTCCGCGGTGGGTCCGGCTGCTGCCGCTGCTAGCCCTCGGCATCGCCGTCGTCACCCAGGTCTTCTCGGACGACCAGTTCCACGCCGGCATCGCGATGACCGTCGTCCCGCTGCTCGCCGCGTTCGTGCTCGGCCCGCTGTGGACCGCGATCATCTCCGCGGTCGCGCTCGCCCTCATCGCCGCGCCCCTGCCGATCACCGAGGGGTTCGACCTCGTCGACGACGTGGTCGTGGGCATCATCTTCGCCACGGCCGTCGGCATCTCCTGGTTCCGCAAGCGCTTCGAGACGGGCCTGGTGACACTGATGAGCGTCTCCGAAGCGGCGCAGCGCGCGGTCCTGCCGGAGCTCCCTGCGCGGGTGGACGACCTGGCGTGCGCGGGGCTGTACCACTCGGCGCAGCGCGGCGCGATGATCGGCGGGGACCTGTTCGACGTGCGGCCCAGCCCGTTCGGGGTGCGGATGATCCTCGGCGACGTGCAGGGGCACGGGCTCGAGGCGGTGGGGACCGCCTCGATGCTGCTCTCGGTGTTCCACGAGGCGATCCTGGACGAGGAGGAGCTGGCCGGGATCGCGTGGCGGCTGGAGCGGCGGCTGCTGGAGGACGCGGCGCACGGGTACGTGCCGGAGCTGTTCGCCTCGGTGCTCCTGGCGGAGTTCGCGGAGGGGTCGGGCGAGGTGCGGCTCCTGTCGTGCGGGCATCCGCCGCCGCTGCTGCTGCGGGGCGAGCGGGTCGAGGAGGTCGACCTCAAGCCCGCGCCGGTGCTGGGGCTGCGGCTGGCGGCGCCGGTGCGGCCGAGCGGGACCGTGTCGGTGGCGTTCGGCGAGGAGGACACGCTGCTGGCGTTCTCGGACGGCCTGGTCGAGGCGCGGGACGCGGACGGGAACTACTATCCGCTCGCCGCCCACCTTGCGGGCCTTGTGGTCCCGTCGGCGCCGCGGCGGCTGGTGGAGTTCGTGTGGGAGGACGCGGCGCGGTTCGCGTCGCGGATGGACGACGACGTGAGCATCCTGGCGGTCACGCGGGTGGCCAGGAGCGCGAGGCGGGCCGCCGGGTAGGTTTTTCAACCCGTTATACAAAGGGTGTTCACAAGCGTTGAGTTCTGTGCGAATATTCAGATCACTCGATCGCACCCCCCTTTGAAGGAGACAACGATGTCATCTCCCCGACCCAGGCGCGGGCGCCCCCTGGCCGCGGCAGGCGCGGTAGGCCTCGCCGCCGTCGTCGCCGCATCGGCGCTGCCGCTCCTCAACGCGGGCGCCAACGCCCAGGAGACCGCGGCGACCGCCGTCAACGTCACGCTCGACCCCTCCTACCAGGGGCAGCAGTTCGAAGGCTGGGGCACGAGCCTCGTCTGGTTCGCGAACGCCACGGGCGGCTACCCCGACGAGATCCGCGATCAACTGGCGGAGATGGTCTTCGGCGACGAGGGCCTCAACCTCAACATCGCCAGGTACAACATCGGCGGCGGCAACGCCCCGAACATCGACAACGAGTACCTGCGCGGCGGCGCCTCCGCCGTCCCCGGCTGGTGGGCCGCCCCCGAGGGCACCACCCAGGCCGACAAGGACTGGTGGGACCCCGAGAACCCCGAGCACTGGAACTGGGACGCCGACGCGAACCAGCGCTGGTGGATCGACCAGGCCAAAGACGACGTCACCCACTGGGAGGCGTTCTCGAACTCCCCGCCGTACTTCCAGACCGTCTCCGGTTACGTCTCGGGCGGCTTCAACTCGAACACCGACCAGATCCGCACGGACACCGTCGACGAGTTCGCGGTCTACCTGACCGAGGTCATGGAGCACGTCGAGGCCGAGCACGGCATCGAGTTCGACACCGTCGACCCGCTCAACGAGCCCAACACGAACTACTGGGGCACCCAGCTCGGCGCCGACGGCGTGCAGCCGACCGGCGGCGGCCAGGAGGGCGCGCACGCCGGGCCCGAGCTGCAGCAGCTCGTCGTCAACGCGCTCGCCGCGCAGCTCTCGGAGTCCGAACTGGACGCCGTGGTCTCGGCGATGGACGAGACCAACCCGGGCCGGTTCAGCACCAACTGGAACGCGTACACCGAGGAGTCGCGGGCGAACGTCGGCCAGATGAACGTCCACACCTACGGCACCGGCGGGCGCACCAGCGTCCGCGACCTCGCCAAGGGCAGCGACAAGCCGCTGTGGATGAGCGAAGTGGGCGGCGCGTGGACGAACGGCCAGGACTACACGTCCATGGAGAACGGCCTGGGCATGGCCACCCGCATCACCGACGACCTGCGCGAGCTGGAGCCGTCGGCGTGGGTGCTGTGGCAGCCGGTCGAGGACAAGAACCTCGGGCACAGCTGGGGCTCGATCCAGCTCCCGTTCGACTGCACCGCTGAGGACACGCTCGAGACCTGCAAGATCGAGACGAACACGAAGTACCACACGATCCGGAACTTCACGCACTACATCGAGCCGGGCGACTACATCATCAGCACGGACGACACCTCGACCACGGCCGCGATCAAGGACTCCGAGGACGCGGCGGTCGCCGTGTACACCAACAACGCCGAGAACGCCGTCCACGTGACCCTCGACCTGTCGAAGTTCGGCTCGGTCGACTCCGGCGCGACGGTGACCCCGGTGGTCACCAGCGCCGACGGCGCGCTCGTCGAGGGCTCGCCGGTCGTCGTCGACGGTACGTCCGCGACCCTGACGGTGCCCGCGAAGTCGGTCACGACCTTCCAGATCGACGGCGTCTCGGGCGTGAACGAGGACGCGGCGATGGTGCAGGAGCACCACGTGTACCGCTTCGACGGCGTGCAGTCGGGCAAGTCGATCGCGCCGTCCGAGGACGGCACAGGCATCGTGCTCAAGACCGACGACGCGTCCAGCGCCGCCCAGCTGTGGGAGATCGACCAGCTCACCGACGGCCTCTCGAACCGCGAGGTCTACACGATCGCCAACGCCGACACGGGAACCCGCTTGGCGGTGGCCGACGGCCTGGCGGTGCTCGAATCCGCTGAGGGCGAGGCTTCCGAAGCGGCGCAGTGGTACCTGTCGACCACGGGCGACGGCACGTACGTGCCGGTGAACGTCGGCACCGGGCTGGTGCTGGACGTGTGGGGCGAGGCCACGGCCGACGGTTCGCCGGTCCAGACGTACTCCCCCACTTCGGCGAGCAACCAGCGCTGGACCCTGACCGACGAGACCGTGCTGAGCACCGCCACCGTGGCGGCGTACACGGTGCCGGGCTTCACGCCCGAGCTGCCTGCGACGGTGGCGGGCGTCTACCGCGACGGCGTGCGCGGCGCACTCCCGGTCGTGTGGGAGATGCCGAGCGAGACCAAGTGGGACAAGAAGGGCACCGTGACCGTGAAGGGCACGGCGACCGACGCGCTCGGGAACACGCACCGCGCCAAGGCGAAGGTCAGCGTCGACACGTTCGCGAAGACCGCTCCGGCCTCGGCGAAGACCTACCCGGGCTTCACGCCCGACCTGCCTGGCACGGTGACGGCGATCGGCAGCCGCGGCACGCAGGCGACGGTGCCGGTGGTGTGGGAGGAGGCGCCCGAGGGCGCGTTCGACGACTACGGCACGGTGACCTTGGGCGGCACGGCAACCCTGATCGACGGCTCCGAGCTTCCGGCCCACATCGATGTCGAGGTGACCGACCCGATCGAGGTCAACGTCGCGCTCAACGACGGCGTGACCACGTCGGCGACGTACACCGAACCGGGCTACTCGACTGAGGCCCTGCGCAACGGGAACCTCACGGACAAGGGCTGGTCGAACTGGAAGTCCGGTCCGTTCAACACCGAGGACACGATCACGGTGACGCTGCCGGAGACGCGCGACGTGACCCGCGTGGTGTCGCACTTCTGGAGCGACGGCGGCCGCAACAGCTACGCCGACACGCTCCAGGTGCAGTACCTGGACGCGGCGGGCGTGTGGCAGAACGCGGGCGACGTCGTGGACGTGCCCACGGGTGAAGCGCCGATCATCGACGTCGAGGTGAACGCCGAGGCCTCGGCGGTCCGGGTCGCCATGACCGCGGGCAGCGGCGGCACGGTCGGCTGGATCATCCTCAGCGAGATCGAGGTCTTCGCGAAGGCCCCGGCCGTCTAAGGGAGCGAAACGGAGGCCCTCATCGCCGGAAGGCGGTGGGGGCCTTCGGCATGTTCGGCTACTTGCGGCGGCAGGTGTCGTAGCCGCCGTCGTAGATCCGGCCCCAGTCGACGCGGGCCGACTTCAGGAGGCCGTCGAGCGAGTCGACGCCGTGGGCGCGCTGCTGGGCGACGAGGATGCCCGCCGCGGCGAGCGTGTCCGACGCGGCCTCGTGGTGGCGGGTGAGGTCCACGCCCGCGGCCGCCGCCACATCGGGCAGCCGGTACGAGCGCATCGGCCACGTCTGCTTCGCGATGACCATGGTGCAGGCGTACCGGATCGCGGGCCACGGCAGCCCGGTCGCGGTGTTCGCCGCCCGGATCACCGACGTGTCGAACGACGCGTTGTGCGCCACCAGCGGGTCGCCGCCGACGAACTCGCTCAGGCGCGCCCACACCTGCCGCCACATCGGCGCGCCGACCACATCGGAGGCCTGGATGCCGTGGATCTGGGTGTTGCGGTACTCGAACCGGTCGTGCCCGGCCGGGGGCCTGATGAGCGACGCGAACCGGTCGACGACCTCGCCGCCCTTGACCCGCGCCACCGCCACCGAGCAGGCGCTCGCCCGGCTGCCGTTGGCGGTCTCGAAGTCGATCGCCACCCAAGAGTCCATCTGCCGCCCTTCGCTTGAGAGGTCCGAAGGTTAGCAGCGGACGGGTAAGGCCCTTACCGCCGTTCGACGGTAAGGGCCTCAGTGTCTCGCGGTCAGGCGCCGATGACGTCGGAGAGCGCGGTGAGCTCGTCCGCTTCGTCGCGGGTCAGCTCGAGTTCGGCTGAGGCCAGGAGCGGGACGAGCTGCTCGGCCGTGCGGGCGCCCGCGATCGGCGCGGCGATCCCGGGCCGGGTGCGCGTCCACGCCAGCGCGACCGACGCGATCGCGACGCCGCGCGCCTGGGCGATCTGGTCGAGCTTCTCGATGATGGCGAGCCCGGACGGGTTGAGGTGCTTGGCGGCCGAGCCGCCGCGCACGCTCTGCTCCAGGTCGGCCTCGGTGCGGTACTTGCCGGTGAGGAACCCGGACGCGAGCGCGTGGTACGGCAGGCCGCTCAGGTCCTCGGCCACGGCGATGTCGCGCAGGCCGGGCTCGAAGGTGCTGCGGCTGACCAGGCTGTACTTGGGCTGCAGGGCGACCGGGCGGGCCGCGCCGATCCGCTCGGTGATGTCGAGCCATTCGCGCACACGCTCGGGCGTGTAGTTGGAGACGGCGATATGGCGGATCTTGCCGTCGATGACGAGGTCGTTGAAGGCGGTGACGGTCTCTTCGAGCGGCGTGTCGGGGTCGTCGAAGTGGGCGTAGTAGACGTCGATGGCCTCGACGCCGAGGCGCTTGAGGGAGGCCTCGGCGGCGGCGCGGACGTTGGGTCCGGCCAGGCCCTTGTACTCGGGGTGCTGGGAGACCTTGGTGGCGACGAGGACGTTCTTGTCGCGGTTCTTGGCGAGCCAGGTGCCGATGACGGTCTCGGACTCGCCGCCGGAGTTGCCGGGGGCCCAGGCGGAGTAGGAGTCGGCGGTGTCGACGAGGTTGCCGCCCGCGGCGGCGAACGCGTCGAGGACGGCGTGCGCCTCGGCCTCCTCGGTGTTCCACCCGAAGGTGTTGGTGCCCAGGACGAGGGGGTGGATCTCGATGTCGGTCCTGCCGAGCTTGGCCATGTCGAACCTCCGTGCTGTGGTTGCGTTCCCGGGACGCGTGGCGTCCTGCTTCCGATGGTGTTCCGTCGGCAATCCTGCCACGCGTCCCGCGGGTGCAGCGCCCGTTTGTGAACGATCGTCCTGAAACCGTTCGCGGGCGTGTTCGATCAGACCTGCCCGGTGGGCCTGAACCTTTAGCAACAAAAGGTTGCACGTTCCCATCTTCTGCGGTAGCGTGATGTGCAACCAAACGTTGCGAAAGGAGCCGGGTATGGAACTCGGATCGATCGAGCGGGAGATCCGCATCGATGCCTCGCCGGAGGTCGTCTTCGACGTGGTCAGCAGCCCCGAGCACCTGAAGGAGTGGTGGCCCGACGAGGCCGAGCTCTCCCCCGCCGGGGACGGGCGCATCGGCTTCAGCCAAGGGGCCGACGGCGTCATGTGGCAGCGGCTCACCGTGGTCGACGCGATGCCGCCGCGCCACTTCTCGTTCCGGTGGACGCACGCCGAGGGCGAGACCGCCGCCGTCGGGAACTCGTACCTGGTCGTCTTCGAACTCGAGCCCGCCGGGACCGGCACGCTCCTGAAGATGACCGAGACGGGCTTCCGCGAACAGGGCTGGGCCGAGGCGAAGGTCGCGGCAGAGCACGCCGACCACGTCACCGGCTGGGACTACTTCCTGGCGCGGCTGACCCCGTACGCGGAGAAGGTCGGAGCGGGGCGATGAGCACGGCAGTCGACGACGACCTCTGGTCGGCGATCGGCGACCCGACCCGCCGCCGCATGCTCGACCTGCTGCTCAGCGAAGGCAGCGGCACGGCCACCAGCCTGAGCGACCGGCTGCCGGTCACCCGCCAGGCCGTCGCGAAGCACCTCGCCGTCCTCGACCGCGTCGGCCTCGTGCACGCCGCGACCGCCGGGCGCGAGAAGCACTTCCGCGTGGACGAGGCCCAGCTGGCGCGCGCCGTCGCCCAGCTCGGCGCCGTCGGCTCCGCGTGGGACTCCCGGCTCCAGCGCATCAAGCGCCTCGCCGAGACCATCGAACGCCAGAAACAAGCATCCCCGAACGAAGAAGAGTAGAAGGAGCACGCCATGGTCGACATCCTGCACCGCATCGGCACCGAACACAGCACCCCTGAACAGGTCTACGAAGCGCTCACCACCATCGACGGACTCTCCGGCTGGTGGACGGAGCGGACGAGCGGCGGCGTCGCGATCGGCGAGGTGATCGAGTTCCGCTTCGAGGCCGGCGGCTTCGACATGAAGGTCCTCGAACTCGAACCGGGCAAGCGCGTCCTCTGGGAGGTCGTGGAAGGCCCGGCCGAATGGGTGGGCACGACAGTGCACTGGGATCTGCGCCGCGAGGGCGACTTCACGTTCGTGCTCTTCAAGCACGAGGGATGGCGCGAACCGGTCGAGTTCATGCACCACTGCAGCACCAAGTGGGGCTCGTACCTCCTGAGCCTCAAGCAGTACCTGGAGAACGGCAAGGGCGCCGCGCACCCGAACGACGTGCGCATCGCCGACTTCGACTGACACGCTTTCCTATTGCTGTTACTACCCGCGAGTAACCAAGTGGTGGCAGTGAATGACGGGTTTGCCCTTACTGGTTATGATTCGCGACCATGACCACCATCTTCGAGGTGTTGACTTGGGGCCGTGAGGGAACCAGGGTCGACGGCCAGCTCACCAGCCGTCTCGGCCCGGACGTCGAGTTCCCCCGCGGCCCCGAGTTCGCGCTGCAGCTGCTCATGGACGCCTGGTTCCAGGGCTTCGGCACGATGGCCCTCGACCTCGGCACCGCCAAGGAGTTCGAAGAATGCTTCGAACTGTTCCTCGGCAAGCAGATCTGGACCGACTCGGAAGGCCACCTGCTGGACGCCGACACCAAGGAGCCGGTGCGCCCCAAGGTGAAAGCCGCCGACCACTACGCCGACCGCCTCGACGGCTCGAGCGGCCGCTCCGGCGGGTACGACTACCTCGTCCTCAAACCGCAGTGCGAGGAGTTCCAGCGGCGGGCCGAGGCGATCATCGACGCCTTCACGATCGAGGGCGAGCCGGGCAGCGAGAAGGCCCGCTTCACGATCGAGGCCGCCGACCCGAAGTACGTGGTCCACATGGAACAGCACCTCTACTTCAAGACCGCTTTCAGCGGCAGCAGCCATGCACGTCTCGGCCAGAGGCAGTGTCCAGAACGAGGCACAGGTTAGTCAGCCTCCAGGACGACGGCACCCCGGTCGCGGAGCGACTCGAAGAGAGGCCCGGCACGCATCCGGGCGGCAGCGGTAGGGTGTCGGGCCATGGGCGACAACGGGTATGAGCGCGCCACGCGCGAACGGTACGACCACTTCGCGGGCGAGTACTTCGCACAGTTCCGCGATTCGCTGGAGCGCAGGCCCTTCGACCGGGCGATGATCGGCGCGTTCGCGGAGCTGGTCAAGGATTCGGGGAACGCCCGGGTCCTCGATATCGGCTGCGGTCCGGGGTACGTGACCGATTATCTGGGCGGACTGGGGCTGGAGGCCTCGGGTGTGGACCTGTCGCCCGAGATGATCGCGCTGGCGCGCGGGGCGTATCCGGACCTCGGGTTCGCTGTCGGCGACATGACCGCGGTCGACCTGCCGGACGGCGTCCTGGGCGGGGTGATCTCGCGGTCTTCGGTCATCCACATGCCGCCGGAGCGGCTGCCCGCCGTGTTCGGCGAGTGCCTGCGGCTGCTCGCGCCGGGCGGGCATCTGCTGCTGATGTTCCAGGCGCACACCGACACCTCGCAGCTCGCGTGGGCGTTCGACCACACGGTGACGACCGCGTACCGGCTGTCGGTCGGGCGGGTCGGCGATCTGTTGGCCGAGGCCGGGTTCCAGGAGGTGGCCCGGCAGATCGTGGCGGCGGAGGAGGACCCGAGGCGGGGCTTCCACCACGGCTGCCTGCTGGTCCGCAAGCCGGGAGGGCAAGCCGAGTGAGGTAATCATCCTCACAGATAATTTAATTATCCGGTTGGTTGATTACGTGGTAGCGTCTTCGGTATGGAACCGAAGAGGCCTGGTCGGCGCTCCCCCGAGTCGGCGGAGCGGGTGCGGGATGCCGAGCGCACCAAGAGGAAGCTGCTCGAAGCGGCCATGACCGAGTTCGCCGCCAACGGGTACGAAGGCGCCCGCGTCGGCGAGATCGCCGCGCGGGCCGGGGTGAACAAGCAGCTCATCAGCTACTACTTCGGCGGCAAGGAAGGCCTCTACCGGGCGATGCAGCGCGAGTGGCTCGAGTCCGAGCGCCAGCAGAACGCGCCGGACGTGCCGCCCGAGGACGTGCTCCGCTCGTACCTGCGCCACAACCTGCGCGACCCGAGGATCGGCCGGTTCGTGCTGTGGCAGGCGCTCACCGAGGACATGCCCGAGGAGGAGTCCCAAGAGGACGCCGACGGCGAACTCGAGCGGATGCGGCTGCGCCAGGAGCGCGGCGAGATCGGGGCCGATCTGGACCCGGCGGCCGTGCAGATCGCGCTCATGGGCCTGACCATCGCTCCGGTCGTCTTCCGCCGCACCGCGAAACGACTCTTCGGCGTCGACATCGACGATCCCGAATTCGAAACCAGATACGGCGACACCCTGTCTCGCATCCTCGCGAGGCTCGCCGAGGAAACCCGGAACCACCCTGAAAGGAACACCCAATGACTGTTCTCGACAGCGCCGTTCTCGTAACTGGCGCCCGTGGCGCCATCGCGCGCAATGTCATCAACCAGCTGCTCGACGCGGGCACCCCCGTGCGCGCCGCCAGCCGCGTCCCCGGCGCGACCGACCTCCCGGCGGGCGTGGAGCCCGTCCGGGTCGACTTCACCGCGCCCGAGACCCTCGCGCCCGCTTTGGAAGGCGTCGAAAAGGTCTTCCTGTACGCCGCCCACGAGGGCATCGAGGCGTTCACGGCCGCAGCGCAGGAGGCCGGGGTGAAGCACGTCGTGCTCCTCTCGTCGGCTGCGTCTGCGGACCCGTCGAACGCGATCGGGCTCATGCACTACAAGGTCGAGCAGGCGCTGGAGGCCTCCGGCATCCCGTGGACCTTCGTCCGCCCGGCCATGTTCGCCACCAACTCGCTGTGGTGGGCCGAGTCGATCCGCAAGGAAGGCGTTGTGCGCCTTCCCTACCCGGACGCGCCCGTCAACCCCATCCACGAGCGCGACATCGCCGAGGTCGTGTTCGCCGCGCTCACCGAGGACGGCCACCAGGGCCGCACCCACGTGGTCGACGGACCCGGGCACCTGACGCAGCGCCGCCAGGCCGAGCTGATCGGCGAGGCGATCGGGCGGGAGATCGAGGTCGTGGAGCTGCCGCGTGAGGTGGCCGCGAAGTTCATGCCCGAACCGGTGCTCGACATGCTCGCCGCCGGGTCGACCGAGGTCTGGGGTCCGACCGCCGAGGCCGTCACCGGCCGACCCGCCCGGACCTATGCGCAGTGGTCCGTGGACCACGCCGACGACTTCCGCTGACCTGCAAGGAAACCGGGATCGCCTCCCGTCGTGCCGGACTCCGGCGCGGCGGGAGGTTCTTCACTCTCAAGTAGACGTATGCGAGCACGGCGATGCCCAAGGGCAGCAGCAGGTACCAGGACAGTGCCGTGCCGATGGCGGCCGTGCAGGCCGTGGCGATGACCGCCCGGACGCGGGCTTGGCCCTGGAGGAGGCGCACCGCCGCCGCGCAGGCCAGGACCGTGACCGCCGCGAGGACCGCCGAGGTCGCGCGCATCTGGGTGTCGAGGCCGAGGCCGAGCCAGGTGGCGCCGGCGAACGCGGTCCCGGTGAGGACCGCGAGGACGGCGAGGCTGCGGTGCGGTGTGCGGCCGGGTTCATGGCCCTTCGCGAGCGGTGCGGGCATCGCGCCGTCGCGGGCGAGCGCCGCGCCGAGGCGGGACGCGCCCGCGATGAAGGTGTTCATGGCGCCCAGGCTGAGCAGTGCCGCGCAGACGGCGGTGAGCGGCGCCGCGGCAGGGCCGAAACCGAACGCGAGCAGGTCCGTGAGCGGGACCGCGGAGTCGGCGGCGCTGCCGCCGAGCGCTCCGGCGGTGGCGGTGGCGAGCGCAAGGTAGACCGTCGCGACGACCGCCAGGGCCAGGGCGGTGACGCGGCGCAGTTGCCTTGCGGGGTCGGAGAACTCGCCGGAGAGGTGGCTCGCGGCTTCCCAGCCGGAGAACGCGTAGAACAGGACGGCGGCGGCCGAGAAGATCCCGGCGAGGCCGTGGGGTGCGAAGGGGCGCAGGTTCGCCGGGTCGAAGTGCGGGAGCGCCGCGATGCAGGCGACGGCGAGGAGCGCGATGAGGAGTCCCATGAGGACGAGCTGCGCGCCGCCGGAGAGGCGCAGGCCGATGTGGTTGGCGGCGAACGCGACCGCTATGAGTGCGGCGGCGATGAGAGTGGTGGCGGTGCGGCCGAGTCCGGCGGCGTCGGCGATGTAGGCGGCGCCGACGAGGGCGGCCGAGCTCGCGCCGACCGGGATGACGCTGAAGAACCACCAGCCGCAGACGGCGGCGGCGCGGTCGCCGAAGGCGGCGCGGGTGAAGGTGGCGACGCCGCCCGCGTCGGGGCGGCGTGCGGCGAGTTCGGCGAAGGTGGCGGCGACGGGGATGGAGAGGATGAGGAGGGCGACCCAGGCGACGAGGGCGGCGGGCCCGGCGGCGCGGGCGGCGAGGCCGGGCAGGGCGAGCACGCCGGGGCCGAGGATCGCGCCCAGGTAGAGAGCGGTGCCGCGGGCGGAGCCGAGGGTGCCGCGAGGGGGTGTCCGGTCGTTCATGTGGATCAACGCTATTCGGATGTTCGGTGAAGAAGGGGCCTGTCCGAACGTTCGGCTGGAATCGGCGGGATAATCCGTGGATGGACGAACTTGACGCGTCGATCGTGCGCCTGCTCCAGTCGGATGCGCGGGTGTCGAACCGGGAGCTGGCCCGCAGGCTCGGCGTCGCGCCTTCCACGGCGCTGGAGCGGGTGCGGGCGCTGACCAGGCGCGGGGTGATCCGCGGGTACGGGGCCGATGTGGACCTCGCGTCGCTCGGGCGGCGCGCGGAGGCGCTGGTGTCGGTGCAGCTGCGCCAGCACCAGCGGGCCACGTACGAGGCGTTCCGCGAGACCGTGGGGTCGTGGCCGGAGGTGGTGACGCTGTTCGTCGTCTCCGGCAGCAGCGACATCGTGATCCATGTGGCGGTGCAGGACGCGGAGAAGCTGCACGCGTTCCTCGTGGACCGGCTCGGCACGCGGCCGGAGGTGGCCAGGTTCCAGACGTCGATGGTGTTCCAGCGCCACCACAACCGCGTGCTCGATCCGATGTCCGAAGAGGATTAGGCCCGGCGGGCGCGCGCCCACAGGCCGAGCTGCGCGACGCCCCAGGCGGCTTCGACGGCGAGGAAGCCCCACAGGATCTCGGGGCCGCCATGGGCGAGCACGTAGGCCATCCAGGTGGAGAAGAGGACGCGGGCGATGCCGTCGAACAGGCCGTGGATCACTTGGGGCCGAACGACGCGCAGCATTGACCAGACCAGGACGACCGAGCCCATGAGGTTGGCGTAGAAGACCTGCATGAGGTCGAGTTCGGGGAAGCCGCGGAGGCCGAGGGCGCCGCTCGCGGCGTCCAGCCCGGCGTGCAGCAGCGTGAACGTCCAGGGCGTCGCGAAGGCGGCGGTCACGATGAGGTCGTAGACCGCGCTGGAGCGCACGAGGCGCAGGTACGCGGCGGGACTCGTTGCGGGCGTGAGGGTCAGGTCCGTCATGGCGGGGCTCCGTTCGTTGCGGTTGCGGGGACGGCGCTACCGTAAACGGTGGAGTGCACTCCAAGGTCAAGTCGAGCGGAGCGGGGAATCGGGATGCGCATCGGTGAACTGGCGGAGCGGTCGGGCCTGAGCAGGGACGCGATCCGGTTCTACGAGAAGATCGGGTTGGTCGAATCACACCGATCCCCCAACGGCTACCGGGAGTTCGGGGACGAGGCGGAGCCGTGGCTCGCGTACGTGCGCACCGCGCAGCGGCTCGGGTTCTCGCTGGCGGAGATCGCCGAGCACGGCCGGGAGGTGCGCGAAGCGCCCGATTCGGCCGCCAGGCTGTCGGCGATGTTCGCGGAGAAGATCGCCGTCGTGGACGCGAAGATGGACCAGCTCGCGGCCCTGCGCGCGGAACTGGCCGAGCGGGCGGGCACGGGGTGCCCGCTCACCCCCGACCCGAGTTAGTCCACATTCGACGTATGCCGGACCTGATCCGCTCCTCCCCCAGCTCGGGCAGCAGCGCGGTGAGCAGTTCAGCGTCGAGCATCGCCATGAGCGCGTGCGCCGTGTGCTCGGGGTCCTCGTTGTGCGGCAAGAGGATCGCGACGTGGCGGACCCAGAAGCGGTACGCGCCGATGCGGTAGCGCGCGCCGGGACTGGCGGTCTCGGACATGCGCAGCAGCGGCAGGTACTCGAACGCGTAGTCGAGGTAGGCGTCCGCGAACGAGGCCAGGCGCTCGGGTTCGGGCGCGCCCGGCCCGAGCGGGGGCGGGCCGCTCAGGACCGCTTCCTGGAGTAGGCGTTCGCGCGCGTCGAGGAGGGCGGCGGCGAGGCCGGCCTTGTCGCCGAAGCGGCGGAACAGCGTCCCTTTGCCGACCCCTGCGGCCGTCGCCACCTGGTCCATCGAGACGGCCTCGACGCCGTGCTCGGCGAAGAGCCGCGCGGCCGCGTCGAGGATCGCGGCGCGGTTGCGGGCCGCGTCGGCGCGCTCCTTCGGCGGCGGGGTGCGCAGCAGCTCAAGCGGGGTTGCGGAACCGGACTGCGGTCCGTTACTATCGTCAGACACATATGGACTATAGTCCACTTACCTGGAAGGCGATACCATGACCGCGCTCATCACCCGAGACGAACTCCAGGCCGCGATCGCGAAGGGCTCGGTGACGGTGCTCGACGCCCTCGGCGGCGAGTACCACGCCAAGCAGCACCTTCCCGGGGCCCTCCCGCTGGTGCTCGCCGACGTCGACGCCCTCGCGCCGACCCTGCTGCCCGACCGCGACGCCGCGATCGTCACCTACTGCTCGAACGAGGCCTGCCCGAACAGCGGCCAGGTCGCCGAGCGGCTCACGGGCCTCGGCTACAGCAACGTGCGCAAGTACAAGGAAGGCATCGAGGACTGGACCGAGGCCGGGCTGCCCGTCGAATCCGCCTGAGCCCCATCGCATCGGCCGCTCCGCCCTGCGCGGAGCGGCCGCCCGGCCGGGGCGATACGGTGTCCCCGCAACATCCGCATCAGCCGCCCCGCCGATGCCGAATCCCCCCCGAGGAGCCCCCGTGAAACTGCTGTTCCACACCGCCAACATCTACATGATCCTGGGCCTGGTCAGCGGCCTGTACTACCGCGAACTCACCCATCTCACCGGGTACGAGGGCGAGACGCGGCTCAGCGTCGTCCACACCCACATCCTCGCGCTCGGCATGCTGTTCTTCCTCATCGCCCTCGCGCTGGAAAAGGTCTTCACGCTCAGCGAGAGCCGCCTGTTCAAGTGGTTCTACTGGGTCTACAACAGCGGCCTTGTCATCACCGTCGCGGTCCTGACCCTGCGCGGGACGCTCACGGTCCTCGGCAACGAGCCGACCGGCGCCGCCGACTCGGCGCTCGCCGGGATCGCCGGGCTCGGGCACATCGTGCTCACGGTGGGCCTGATCCTGTTCTTCCACGCGATCGAGAAGCGCATCAAGGCCGAGAAGTCGACCGAGAACGCTGCGGCCGAAACGGAACCGGCTGCGGCATAGGCCCGCGGAGGCGGGGCCTAGGCGGTCTCGACGGTGAGCACCGTCTTGCCCCGCGACTGCCCCGCCTTCAAGCGTGCCAGCGCCGCCGCCGCGTCCTCCAGCGGGACCTTGAAGTCGATGCGGAGCCGCAGCTGCCCGAGCTCGACCGCCTCCGCGAGGGACGCGAGCGTCGCCGGTCGGGCGTTCGCGTACAGGTTCGCGCCGCGCAGGCCGCGCGAGGCGAGCACCTCGGCGTCGACCGCGCCGTTCGAGGAGACGACGACGCCGTTCGGCTTGAGGAGCGCCGCGATCGGCTCGAGCGCGGCCGCATCCGAGATAAGGTCCACAATGGCGTCGATGCCGCCCGGATGGGCGACGCGCACCTGGTCCGCCGTGGGCCCGGCGGTGAAGTCCACGGTCTCGGCCGCGCCGAGTTCACGCAGGTACGCGGCGGTCTCAGGGTCCGTAGTCGCGATGACGTGCACCCCTTGGGCGACCGCGAGCTGCACCGCGGCCTGGCCGACGCCGCCCGAAGCGCCGTTGACGAGCAGGGTCTGGCCCGGGCCGATCCCGGTGCCCTCCACGAAGTCGTGGGCGGCGGCGCCCGCCGTGGGCAGGGCGGCCGCGGTGTCGAACGGGAGGCCCGCGGGGAGGCGGGCGAGCTTGGCGGCCTTCGCGACCGCGTACTCGGCGTAGGAGCCGCGGCCCTCCTTGACGTCCATGAACTGGCCGAAGACGCGCTCGCCGGGCGCGAACTCGACGCCCTCGCCGACGCGCTCGACCGTGCCTGCGCCGTCGGAGCCGAGCACCAGCGGGAAGGCGTGCGCGACCGAACCGCGCATCGCGCCCTCGATGACCTTCCAGTCGAAGGGGTTCACCCCGGCGGCGGCGATCCGCACGAGCACCTCACCGGGGCCGGGCTCGGGGACCGGCAGGTCGGCCACGCTCGGTTCGGTATCGAAATCGGTCACTACAACGGCACGCATGGACATCCTTCCGTTCGCCCGAATCTACACCGGTCACAGTGGCGGGTTCAGGCGTTCGGCCTGCGGACCGGCGCCTTGTACGCTTCACCTGGCTCAGCACCATAAAGGCCGGTACCCCCGCCCGGCGGCCGCGAACCCCTGCTGGCCCCGATCCCGTTGGAGGAGTGCAACTATGCGCCCATGGATGGACCGCGCCGTACTGCGCGGACGAATCCACGGCCGCCTCCTGCTCGTGCTCGTCGCCGTCGCCGTCCTCGCCTCGGTCATCGCGATCTGGCAGTTCGGCGCGGTCCGCGACGACCACGCCCCGGACCTCGCCCAGTTCGACGACACGGAGACCGTCAGCGCGCCCGATGCGAGCGCTCCGCAGAGCGCGGCCCCCGGCGATACCGCGTCGGTCTCCCCCACCGCCTCCGAGTCGCCGTCCGGGACGGCCAGCGCGAGTGCGAGCGCGAGCGAACCGGCGGCGACCACGGAAGCAGCCGTCAGCGGCCCGCAGTGCACGGCCTCGCTCACGCTCGACAACGCCTGGGACGACACGGTGTCGGTCACGGTCACGATCGCCAACCCGGGCGCGGACCCGGTGGACGGCTGGGAGGTCCTGATCGGGATCAAGCACCTGACGGTGACCGCGACCTGGGGGCTCTCGCACATCGAGGGCGAGCGGTACGGGGACATCCTGCTCAACGCGGCGCTCGACCCGGGCGGCAGCGTCGACGCGAGTTTCCAGGCCGACGTGCAGGGCCGCTACGAGCTCCCGGCGACGGTGCCCTGCACGCCGGTGTGAGCTACCCGGCCAGGATCCGGGGGTTGTGGTGGACCGGGAAGTTCACCGAGTTCGCGATGAAGCAGTCCTTGTTGGCGTTGTGGTGGAGCTCGAGCGCGCGGTCGGCCTTCGCCGGGTCGTCGATCTGGACGACGGGGTTGAGGGTGACCTCGGTGAAGCGGCCGCCGTTGCCGTCCTGCGCCATGGTGCCTGTCGCGGTGTCCTCGTAGGCGGTGACGACGATGCGTTCGAGCGAGCACAGCGCGAGGTACGTGAGCATGTGGCAGTCGGCGAGGCTGGCGACGAGCAGCTCTTCGGGGTTCCAGCGTTCGGGCTGGCCGCGGAAGGCGGGGTCGGCGCTGGCCTGGATGACGGGTTTGCCTGGGGCGGCGAGGTCGTGGTCGCGTCCGTATTCGCGGTAGTTCGCGGTGCCTTTGCCGGTGTTGCCGGTCCAGCGCATCGTGATCTCGTAGTGGTGCTCGCGGCCGCTCATGGCGGGCTCCTTCCGGGTCGGGGGGTGGGGCGGAAAGCCTAACCGAGCGGCCAGGAGCATGGTCTCGCCTGCGGGGAGTCTGGGCCACCAGTGGCGGTAGCGGGAGTAGACGTCGGGGTCGCGGTCGGCGAGGAGCGTTGCGAGCGCTTCGGCTTCGGCGGTGAGACCGGCCCAGTCCTCGGCGGTGAGTTTGCGGAACGCGGTGGCTTCGATGCCTTCGGGGGTGGTGCGCCAGACGCCTGCGGTGTGCCCGTCGACGAGGAGCATCGGGAGGACGTCGCCGTTGTTGCGGATCACGGTGGTGCGGAGGTCGGCGGGGATGGTGCGGCTGCGGTCGGCGTAGGCGAGGAACACGTTGTCCCACATGGCCATGAGGCGCGGCGGCGCGGGTGTCCCGGGGTCGGGGAGGGCGGCGCCCTGCAGGTCGTAGAGCGTGTCGCCGTTCGGGCCCCCGTACTGGTGCAGTTGTGCGCCTAGGGCTTTGACGGCGTGTCTGGCCCTGCCGCGCTGGACCATGGCGAACTGGGCGATGTCGGGGACGGAGGCCGGGCCGAACCCGGAGAGGTAGCGCAGGACGAGGCCTTGGAGGGCGGTGTCGGCGGCGTCCTTGTCGCCGAGCGCGGGCCGGTCGGGCGCGGCGAGGTAGGCGACCTTCTCGTTGAACGTCCAGGGCCCGCCGAGGGGGACGCGCAGGAGCGGCGCGTACTGGCGGATGCCGGGCCAGGCGGCTTTCGCGGTGTCGGGGCCGAGCCGTTCGGCGAGGCGGTCCTCGCATTCGCGGGCGGTGCGGATCTCGGCGGTGAAGTCGAGGATGTCGGCGGCGTGCCGGGCGGCTTCGGGCGCGGCGATCCCGGATTCGGCGATGCGCCCGCCGAGTTTCGCGGCGTAGAGGGACGGTTCGGTGGCTTCGCGGAAGGGCCGGTACTCGTCGGCGGCGACGGCGTGCAGGGTCATGCGGATCGGGTTGCCGCGCACCAGGTCGTAGGAGGTGAACGCGGCGTCGAGGTCGGCGGGGCCGAAGCCCTCCACCCGGTTCCACAGTCCGATGTAGGGGGACGCGGGCGACTGGGCCTGGATCGCGACGGCCGATCGGACGGCGGCGACCACGTCCCCTGGCCTGCGTTCCAGGAGGGACTGCCGGTCGAGGGTGGCGCGGTTGAGTTGGGTGGCGGTGAGCTGCATGGCGTCAGCGTCGCAGGTGCGTCGGGACCGGGCTGTGGCGGCCCGGCCCCGGCGCCTCCGCGGGGATCAGGTCGCGGTCAGGCCTTCTCCACGTAGGCGATGCAGGAGTCGAGGAGCATCTGGCTGCCTTCCTTGGCCATGTCGTGCTCTTCCTTGGTGGCGCAGTTCTGGGAGATGGTAAGGCGGGTGCGGCCTTCGCCGAGGTCGGCGAGGTCGAGGCGCATGACCTCTTCGCCGCCGCCGGGGGTGTCCATGCCCATGACGAGCAGTTCGTGCTGGACGACCTCGATGTAGCGGCCGGTGATGGGGAACTCCTGGCCGTCGGGGGTGACGACGGTGGCGGTGTAGCGGCCGTCCGGGGTCGGGTCCATCGAGACCGAACCGGGCTTGGAGTAGCTCCACGCCTCGTAGGGGGCGTCCTCGGTCCAGGCGGCCCAGACCGCGGCGATGGGGGCGGCGGCATCGGCGGTGAGGGTGTAGGCGTGGCTCATGGCTTGCTCCTTGGTTCGTGTCGTTCGGTGTACGCCTATAGAGACTTCCCGGGTCCGGCGGATTCATCGCGGCTTCGGAGGAAATTTTTCGCGACCGCGGCGGGTGGCGCGGGCATCCGCGAGCTGGGAAGGTTGTTGCGGGTGCGGAGCGGCGGGCGTAAGTTGAGTTTCGTCCACAAGTTGGGAGTTGAGGTTCACATCATGGGAAAGACGTATGAGGCGATCGACGGTCGCCTGCGCGAGTTCATCGAGGCGCAGCCGGTGTTCTTCGTGGCCACCGCGCCGCTCACGGAGGACGGGCATGTCAACCTCTCCCCCAAGGGCCACAACGGATCGCTGCAGGTACTCGACGAACGGACCGTGGCCTATCTGGACTTCGGCGGGTCCCATGCCGAGACCCACGCGCACCTGCGCGAGAACGGCCGCATCACCGTCATGTGGTGCGCCTTCACGGGACCGGCCAATATCGTCCGCGTGCACGGCACCGGCGAGGCGGTCTACCGCGACGACCCGCGCTTCGAGGAGCTGATCCCTCTGTTCAATGAGGCGGACGGGCCGGGCGTGCGCGCGATCATCGTCGTGCGCGCCAAGCTCATCAGCGACACGTGCGGGTTCGCGGTGCCCTTCATGGATTACAAGGAGGAGCGGACCCTGCTGCGGCAGTACTGGGGCCGCAAGACCGAGGACGAGTTCGCCGAGTACTGCGAGACCAAGGAGACCAACGTGACGAGCCTCGACGGGCTCCCGGCGCTCCCGCTGCCGCTGCCTCCGCGCAAGGGCTGAGACGGATGTAGGGCCGCACCGGTTCTGGTGCGGCCCTACATGCTGCGCTAGTCGAGGACCGTGTCGAGGTCGATCGCGTTCTTCGCCTCGTCGGTGCGGGCGGTCCGCTCCTCAGGGGAGGTGGACTGCGGGTCCATCAGGGCCAGCGCCTGGTTGACCTCGACGAACGGGCGCATCCGGCGCTCGTAGCGTTCGAAGGCCAGCCGGTGGTCGCCGGTGCGGCCGAGTTCGAGGGCGAGGACGTAGGCGCCGACGAGGGCGAGGCTGGTGCCCTGGCCGGAGAGGGGCGCGGCGCAGTGGGCGGCGTCGCCGAGGAGGGCGACGCGGCCTTCGCTCCAGGTGTCCATTTTGATCTGGGCCATGGCGTCGAAGTAGAAGTGCTCGGCCTTCCACATGCGCTCGATGAAGCCGGGGACCTCCCAGCCGAAGCCGGTGAGGTGGTCGGCGACGAGCTGCTTCTGCGCGTTGGCGTCCCGGTAGTCGTACTCGATGGGTTCGGGTGCGGCGAAGCCGAGGTAGATGCGCAGTTCGGCGTTGTCGCGGACGGTCATGACCGCGCCGCCGTCGCTGCCGTTGTTGAACCAGGTCTGCCAGTGGTCGAGGCCGAGGTAGTTCTCCGCGGTGAAGACCGAGAGGTAGGTGCCGAGGTGGTGCGAGTACTGGGCTTCGGGGCCGAAGACGAGCTTGCGGGTGTTGGAGTGGAGGCCGTCGGCGCCGACGACGAGGTCGAAGCGGCGCGGCTCGGCGTGCTCGAAGTGGACGGTGACGCCGTCGTCCTCTTGGTGGATGGCGGTGATGGAGTCGCCGAAGAGGTGTTCGATACCGTCGTTCTCGGCGTGGACGAGGTCGACGAGGTCGTCGCGGAGGATCTCGATGTCGTCGGAGTCGAGGGCGCCGGAGGAGAGCGCGAACTCCTCGGAGCGGAAGATCTCGTTGCCTTCGGGGTCGAGCATGCTCATGCCGTTGCTGTGGTTGGCGAGTGCGCGGGCCTGGCCTTCGAGGCCCATGCGGCGAAGGACGTGGAGGGCCGCGCCGCGGACGTCGATGGCCTGGCCGCCGCGGCGCAGCTGCGGGGCGCGTTCGAGGACGACGGGGGTGAGGCCCTGCTCGCGGAGCCAGTAGGCGAGGGCGGTGCCGGCGACGCTGGAACCGGAGATGAGGACGGTGGCGTTCATGGGGTGCTCCTTGGGATACGTTGTACTCGGCTGTCTGGAACCAATGTAGGAAATACGGCTCTGACCTGCAAATACGTGCCTGAACTGGCCTAGTACAGACGGCATCGGGGAGGACCGGCGGGGCTAGGATCTGTCGTAGTACAGACCGAGGAAGGGGCCGCAGTGCCTGAACCGACCGAGCCGCCCGCAGTGCCGCCTTATGTGCGCATCGCCGCCGAGCTGAGCAGGCGCATCACCGACCGGGAACTGGCTCCTGGCGACAAGGTGCCGTCCACGCGGCAGGTCGCCCAAGAATTTGGTGTGGCGCTCGCCACAGCAACGAAGGCGCTGGACGTGCTGCGGGCCGAGGGCCTGGTGATCACGCGTCCGCGCTCGGGCACGGTGGTCGCGCCGAGGCGGGCCGCCAAGGCCGGGGAGCCCGCGGAGCTCACCAGGGAGCGGGTGCTCGTTGAGGCGATCGCGATGGCCGATGCCGAAGGGCTGGAAGCGGTCTCGATGCGCGCGGTGGCGGGTAGGTGCGGGGTCGCGCCGATGTCGCTGTACCGGTTCGTGGAGGACAAAGAGGACCTGACGACCGCCATGGCCGACGCCGTGTACGGCTCGGCGAGGTTCGAGCGCAACGAGGCCGACCCGTGGCGGTTGCAAGTGGAGTCGCTGTGCCGGGAGCTGTGGCGGCTGCACCGCGCCCACCCGTGGCTCGGCCGGACCCAGCCGCTCACCCGGCCGCTGCCGCTGCCGAGCGTCATCCGCCTCGGCGATCGCCTCCTCGGCGCGCTCGAGGTGCTCGGGCTGCCGCCGAAGCTGCACATGGACGTGCATGTGCTGCTCTTCAGCCACATCGTGGGCCTCGCCTCGAACTTCGATGCCGAGGACCTGGCGGTCTCCGAGACCGGGCTCTCCTCGGAGGAGTGGACCGACCTCCAGTACCTGCCGCGCTTCGGCGACGACGCGTTCATGAGCACCAACCCGCACTTCGCGAAGCTGTTCGGCCACTTCGGCTCCATGGCCGACGGCTACGACTTGGACCTCGAAGGCCTCTTCGAACTCGGCCTCGGCCTGACCCTCGACGGCATCGAAGCCCTCGCGCGGCGCCTCGACGCCTCCGCGGATGCGGAACCGGGCGGGGCCTAAGCCAGTCCTTTGAAGAGCGACGCGAAGGCGCGCTTCCAGTGCGCGTCCGCCTCCGCCTCCTCGCCGAGGGCGCCGCGCAGTTCAAGGCTCGCGAGGCCGTGGGCCATCGCGTTGAGCTGCACGGCGATCGCGAACGGCTCGGCCGGGGCGAAGACGCCGGCCTCGACGCAGCGGGCGCAGGCCGCGACGAGTGCGTCAAAGGTCGGCTGGATGCGGCGCCCGGCCTCGGCGTCGGGCCGGAACTCGGGCACCGGGCGTCCGAACATGAGCTCGTAGAGGTGCGGGTTGTCGCGCGCGTTGGCCCGGTACGCGTCGCCGAGGGCGAGCAGGTCCGCGGCGGGATCGCCGGTGCGCGGCACGGCCGCGAAGGCCGCGGTGAGGCGGTCGAAGCCTTCGAGGAACATCTCCCGGACCAGGCCCGCCTTGTCGCCGAAGAGGTTGTACACGGCGGTGGTCGAGGTGCCGGTCGCCTGCGCGACCCGCCTGGTGCTCAGCGCGGCCGGGCCCTCCTCGGCGAGAAGGCGCCCGCCCGCGTCGATGAGCTCGCGGCGCAGCGTCTCGTAATCGCGTTTCCTCGGTCTCGGCATGTTGACAAGAGTATCGTAACATGGTTACATAACACTGTTACCAAACCTCGGAACTTGGAGCACCCCATGTCTGAACTGCATGTCGTCCTCGGCGCCACCGGCGCCATCGGGAAGGCCGTCGTCGCCGAGCTCGCCGCCCGCGGCCGCGTGGTCCGCGCCGTGAGCCGCAATGCCGAAGGCCCGCAGGGCTTCCGAGCGGATGTCACCACCGCCGAGGGCGCCGCCGCGGCCTGCGAAGGCGCCTCGGTCGTCTACCAGTGCGCGCAGCCGCCCTACGCCCTGTGGGCCGAGGAGTTCGTGGGCTTCACCGACACCGTCCTCACCGGAGTCGAGAAGGCCGGAGCGCGGCTCGTCATGGCCGACAACCTGTACATGTACGGGTCTGTCGAAGTGCCGATGACCGAGGAGCTGCCGTACGCGGCGGCGTTCCCCAAAGGCCGGGCCCGTGCGCGGGTCGCCGAGATGATCCTCAACGCCCACAAGGAAGGCCGCGTCAGGGCGACGCTCGGCCGGGCCTCCGACTACTTCGGGCCCGGCGGGGTGAACACCATCCTCGGACCGCCGGTCTTCCCCGCAGCGGCCGCCGGGAAGACCGCCCGCTGGATGGGCGAACCCGACGAGCCGCACACCGTCGCCTACCTCCCCGACGTCGCCGCCGGGCTCGTCACCCTCGGCGAGAACCCCAAAGCCGACGGGTATGCGTGGCACCTCCCGGTAGGACCGCCCCTCACCGGCAGCGAGTTCCTGGACCTCGTCTGGCAGGCCGCCGGAACGACACCCAGGAACGGGTACGTCGGGCGCGGCATGCAGCGCCTCATCGGCCTCTTCAACCCGGTCGTCAAGGAGCTCGGCGAGACCTGGTACCAGCGCGACCGCCCCTTCGTCGTGGACGACACCGCGTTCCGCGCCTCCTTCCCCGACCACGTCGAGGTGACCCCGCACGACGAGGCGATCGCGGCGACCCTGGCCTGGTTCAAGCACCACGGCTGATTCCCCCGAAACGCCCCATACCACCCGAACCCCTCCGTAGACTGCGCACACTCACCGTCTGCAATGGAGGCAGCATGACGCAGGACTACGGACCGGGCGCGCAGGTCAACATGCCCCGGGAGATGAACGGGCTCGCGATCGCGGCCTTCGTGCTCGCGATCGTCGGCCTGTGCTCCCCGCTGGGCATCCTCGGGCTCATCCTCGGTTACGTCGCGAAGAGCCAGATCAAGGCCCGCAACATGGCAGGCGGCGGCCTCGCCACCACCGCGATCATCCTCGGCTGGATCGCCATCATCGCGTTCGTCGTGTTCATCCTCGTGCTGGTGTTCGCAGGCGGCTGGGACGCCTGGATGGACCGCTGGGACGAGTACAAGAGGGACAACGGCTACTAGGCGAGACCCCACCCGACGCGACGAACAGAAGAGGTCTCCCTTGCAGCGCACACTCGCCCGAACCGCCGCCACCGCCATCGCCGCCGCAGCCGTGCTCGCCTGGGCGCCGCACGCCGCCGCGGAAGCGGCACCGCAGTACCGCGCCGACCAGATCGGCCAGCGCGAACCCGCCGACATCGCGCTCGCACCAGGCGAAGCGGAGCACCTCGCCCACGCCGGTGCGGCGTTCGTCAAGGTCCGCTTCGACCGCGTCGCGCTCGGCGAGCGGGACACGATCACCGTCTCGGGCCCGGACGGCACTGAGTCCTATCAGTACAGTGCGGCCGACGTCGCGGACGGCGGGCTGTGGGCGCTCTCGATCGAGGGCGACACCGCCGCCGTGCTGCTCCACGACGCCGAGGACGGTACGGCCGCCGCGGCGCACGTCGCCGAGTACTCGCGGGGCCTCAACGAGGCCGAGCTCGCGTCCCGCCCGGGCGAGACGCAGGAGGAGAGCATCTGCGGACGAGACGATTCGCGGAACGCCGTGTGCTACAAGGACTCCAACCCGGCCGTGTACGGGCAGAGCCAGGGGGTCGCGCGCCTCATCATCGGCGGCGAGTCCTACTGCACGGGCTGGATCGCCGGGGACGACCGGCTGATGACGAACAACCACTGCTTCGACTCCGGCGACGAAGCGCGTGTGACCGAGGTGCAGTTCGGGTACGAGTGCGTCAAGTGCTCGGGCGGGAAGACCCGCACGACGGTCAAGGTGAGCGGCGCGAGTGTCCTGGAGACGGACTGGGCGCTGGACTTCACGCTGTTCACGGTCGCCGAACCGGAGCGGATCGCGCACCTGCCCGCGCTGGAGGTCAGCTCGGCTCCCGTTGGGCTGCACGACAAGATCTACATCCCCGAGCACCCGGGCGGGCGGCCGCTGCGGATCGCGTCGGCCAGTACCTCCGAGCCCGACGGGCTCGGCTCGCGGTGCCTGGTCGGCGACGAGCGGCGGGCCGGTCGCGCCCCGGGCAGCGACTTCGCGTACCTGTGCGACACGGAGGGCGGGTCCTCGGGTTCGCCGGTGATCAGCCGCGCGACGGGGCAGGTCGTGGGCATCCACCACTTCGGAGGGTGCCCGAACCAGGCCGTGCGCATGGACCTGATCTACCCGCTGATCGCGCCGTACCTGACCTGATAGGAGCCGGATGTGAGCGAAGTGCAGACCGAGGAGGCGGCGTCCGAGCCCGCACCCGCGAAGGAGCGCAAGGGCGTGCTGCACGTGGTCCGCTGGGTCGTGGGCGTGCTCGCGTGCGTGCTCGCCGTCGTCGCGGTGACCGGTGCGGTCGCCGCCTATTACGCGCGGCTCGAACTGCTCGACACCGACCGGTTCACCGAGCTGACCGCGACTATCGCCGAGGACCCGGACGTGCAGGCCGGGATCGCCGGGATCATTACGGCGCAGATCGACTCGGCGCTCGACATCGACCAGATCGAGGCGGACGCGGACGCGTGGATCGGCTCCAGCGTCGCGCCCGACGTGATCGAGTCGCTGGTGGATTCGGCGGTGGAGACGCTCAAGGCGTATATCGCGAGCGAGGTCGACAAGTTCGTGGCGAGCCCGCAGTTCATCTCCGTGTGGGACGCGGCGGTGCACGAGGCGCACAGCGGCCTGGTCTCGGCGCTCGAAGGCGGCGACGGCGTGCTCCAGGTCGACGGGAACACGCTCGTGGTCGACCTCGGGCAGGTGGTCACGGTCGTCAAGGACAGGATGGTGGACAACGGGGTCGCGCTCGCCGCCGACATCCCCGATGTGGACGCCCAGTACGTGCTGGTCGACTCCGAGCAGGTGCCGGAGCTGCAGCGGTACGTGGACCGGTTGAACTGGGCCGCGGACTGGCTGCCTTGGATCGCGCTGGGGCTCTTGGTCATCGGGTTCGTGGTGATCCCCCGCCGGTGGGTCGGGGTGCTCGTGGTCGGCGTGCTGGGCGCGGTCCTGGCGGGCGCGTCGCTGTGGGGGCTCGCGGAGGGGAGGACGCTGTTCGTCTCGCGTGCGAGTGATGCGGCGTTCGCGCCGGTCACGTATGACGCGTTCACCGATGAGCTGCGCACGACCTACCTGGTGATGCTCACCGTGACGGTGGTGCTGGCGCTGATCGCGGTGGCGGCGCTGTTCATGCGCCGCAAGCGTTCGGCTTAAGAGCCGTGGAGGTCGCCGCCGCGTTCGGCGGCGGCCGCGACGGCGGCCCGGATCGCCTCGTCCACATTTGAAGCGTCGAGCGATTCCAGAGCGGCCTCCGTGGTGCCGCCGGGCGTGGCGATCCGCTCCATGATCTCGCCGGGCGGCTCGTCGGAGTCCTGCAGGTGCAGGCACGCGCCGAGGAGCATCTGGTCGACCAGGAGGCGGGCGTCGACGGGGTCCATGCCGCCGTCGACGGCGGCGCCGGTCATCGATTCGGCGAGGTAGTACAGGAACGCGGGGCCTGAACCGGCGATCGCCGTGATGAGGTCCATCTTGGACTCCTCGGCGATCACGGTGACCCCGATGCGGTCGAAGAGGTCTTCGATCTCGGTGAGGTCGGTGCCTTCGGGCGCGGAGAGCGCGGTCGCGGCCCGGCGGGCTCCGGCGGCGATGTTCGTCATCGCGCGGACCACCGTGATGCCCTTGGGGAGCCGCTCGGCGAGCTTCGCGAGCGGGACCCCGGCGGCGAGGGAGACGACGATCGCGTCAGGTTCGAGGGAGGGCCCGATCGCGGAGAGCAGGGGCCCGACCGCGACGGGCGGGACGGCGACGAGCACCACGTCGGCTTCGGCGACGGCGCTCGGGTTGTCGGTGCCGACCTCGACGCCGTACCTGTCGGCGAGCTGGGCGGCCCGTTCGGCGGGCAGGGCGGTGGCCCAGATCTGGGCGGGCGGCAGGCCGGAGTCGATCAGCCCCGCGAGGACCGCCTCGCCGAGATGGCCCACGCCGAGCAGCGCGATGTCCATGTCCTCACCTCCGTATCAGCGCCTCATGGTCCGAAATCTACGGGCAGAGGCGAAAGGCTACCGGGATTCGGTGGGATTCGCCCGCCCGCAGGCCGCGCGCATGACCGTGAGGTAGCGGGCGTTGGCGCGCGTCTGGAGGAACCGGGTGACGGGGGCGCCGAGGCGGGTGAGGAGCGTGCCCGGGACCGAGAAGGACCGGACGGTGAACCGGGTGCGGTCCGCGCCGAGGGGTTCGAGCAGGAAGGACGCTTCGCCGCATTCGGGGTGTCCGCGCATGGTGCCGTATCCGAAGCCGGTCCGCTCGGGTGCCTCCTCGGCCCACACGACCTGGCAGGGCAGGCGCAGGCCGAGATAGCGGAGGGTGAACTCGGCCCCGGGCGCGGCGCGCGGCACGGACGCTTCCGGGCGCAGGCCGGTGCGGGCTTGGAGGCCGAACGTCATGACGATCTCGGCCGCCGCGGCGAGCGGGGCGTCGAGGTCGGTGGCGAGTTCGATGTGGCGGTAGCCGGGCGGGAGGTCGCCGGTGCGGGTCGCGCCGACCTCGGGGTAGTTGACGTTGAAGTCCACGGTCAGTCCATTTCCGGGTTGAGCACCTGGAAGAGCAGGTGGTCCTGCCACTTCCCGGCGATCTTGAGGTAGGCGGGGGCCACGCCGATCGGCTCGAAGCCGTTGCGCTCCAGCACCTTCTGGGAGGCCCGGTTGTCGATCAGGGTCTCGGCCTGGACGCGGCAGAGCCCCAGTTCCCCGAACGCGACCCGCTTGGCGAGGCGCACGGCCTCGGTCGCGATGCCGCGCCCGGCCATGGCCGCGGCGACCCAGTAGCCGGTGCTGCACGAGCGGAAGTACGGGCCGCGGATGATCGAGTTGAGGAAGATCTGGCCCGCGACCTCGCCGTCGTCCTCGATCGCGTAGGTCAGCCCGGTCCCGGCCTCGGCGCGCGCGAACGCGGCCTCGATCGCCTCGCGCACGCCCGCAGCGGTGTACGAGGCCTCGCCTTTCTCGGGTTCCCAGGGCGCGAGGTAGTCGCGGCCGTCGCGGCGCAGCGCGGCGATCGCTTCGGCGTCGCCGAGCGCGACGGGGCGGATCGTGATCATGACCTGATTCTGCCGCGTCCCGGGCGTCCCGGCGGTACGGGTTGCGGACATAGACACTCCCCGATGGGAGCGCGGTTGCGGCATACTGTTCCCGAACCTCCCTCGGACGACACTCCCCCCCCCCCCCCCGCGATACGGCAACGGAGCCACCAGTGGCCGACGACGAACCCGACCGCACCGAACCCAGCGACGAACCCGAGCCCGACCCGAAGCGCGACAGCGAAGAACGCGCGATCGCCCGCGCGGTGACCGAAGGCCTGCGCCGCGCCGCGCCGGCCATCACCGGCGTCAGCGTGCTCGTGCTCTGCCTCGAACTGCTCATCAGCGCCGCCTCGCAGCCGTGGCGGATCGCGCTCATCGTCGCCGCGATCGGCCTCTCCGCCGGTTCCTGGGTGTGGAACCTGCTGCACCCGGGCGACGGCAGGCGCCGCTCGATGATCGGCGTGATCGTCGGCGTCAGCGTGTTCTGCCTCGTCCTCGGGTACCTCCTGCGCCCGGTGGTGCACCGGGTCCACCAGGAGTGGTTCGTCGACTGCGACGACCCCGTGGAGCTCACGGTCATGGTCCCGGAGGACGGCGCGCTCGGATTCCAGAACGCGATCACCGAGTTCAACCGCACGTACGTGGACGCCAACAAGTGCCGCAAGGCGAACGTCACCGCGTACAGCGCGACCTGGCCCGAGATCCGGCAGGCCATGGAAGCGGGCTGGGAGCCGCGCCCCGAGGGCGAGGAGGAGCAGGCGGTGCCGTTCGAGCCGCTGCGCGACCTCGGGCCGCGCCCGCACCTGTGGATCGCCGAATCGCAGACCCAGGTCGACCTCGCGTACGACCTGCTGGACGATTCGACGTTCAACGCCGAGGTGTTCAAGCCCAGCGGGACCGAGCCGATCGGCCGCACCCCGCTGGTCCTGGCCGTGCCCGACAGGCTGATCGCAGCAGGGTTCAACGGCGGCCACCGCGTCACCGAGACCTCCCTGCCGGACCTGGTCACCGCGCTCGGCGAGGACCACGGCACGCCCGTGCTCCGCTCCGACCCGGCCGTGACCACCTCAGGGCTGCTGTTCCTGCGCGCCCTCTACGGCCCCGAAGCCGTGCCCGGCGGGGCCGGCGCGCGGATCGAGGCCATGCTCGGCGACGCGGCCGCCGCAACCGGCATCGCCCTGTCCCCCAGCGACACCGACCTGCTGTGCGACCTGACCCGGGAGCAGGGCCCCAACCCGACCGCGGCCGTGCTCACCACCGAAGCGGCCCTCGCCCAGTACAACGCCGGGTCCCCGCTCGGCGACGACTGCCCGCTCACCGAGAGCGGGCGCTCAGGGCTCGTCCCGGTCTACAGCACCGGCTTCGGCGCCCTCGACTACCAGGGCGTGCTGCTCGACTGGGACGAGCCGTACGGCAAGGAGCGGGCCGAGGTCGCCCGCGAACTGCGGCAGTGGCTCGCGGACGACACCGGCTGGAAGCCCGGGGACATGGGGGTGCGCGGCGAGGACTACAAGGGCGGGGAACTCTGGGGCGATCGCGACTTCGACAAGGAGTTCCCGGTCGCGGCCGATCCGATCAGCGCCACCGAGTTCACCGACCTCCAAGGCGTCTACGGGCAGAACCGCCCGCCGACGACCGTCCTGCTCGCGATCGACCACTCGCCTTCCATGGAGGAGACGGCGAGCGGCGGCCGCACCAGGTTCCAGTTCGCGGCGGACGGCGCGGCGACCGCCCTCGGATACCTGGGCGCCAACGCGGCGGACCAGGCGGCACTGTGGACGTTCCCTGCGGCAGGAGACGCCTCGCACCAGGAGGTGTTCGGCATGACCTCGGAGCCGGTGGACGACGTCGCGGGGCTGCTCGCCGCCACCGAGCCCAGCGACGGGGTCGACCTGCACCAGACCGTGGTCGACGGCCTCGCCGAGCTCGAAGCGGCCGTCCCCGCGGAGGGCAGCAGCGCGATGGTGGTGCTCACCGACGGCGACGACCAGGACCACTCGCAGACCACAGTGGATGCGGTGCTGGCGGCGCTCGACGCTTCACAGGCGCGCCTGTACCTGATCCCGGTGGGCGAGAAGTCCTGCGGCTCAGCGAATCTCGCTCCGCTTGTCGAGGACGCCCGCGTCGAGTGCATCAACCCCGAGAGCGACGAGCTCACGAAGGAGTTCGACGACCTCTTCAACAAGCTGTGGAGCGGCAATGAGTAGACGGCGACCGCTGAACCTGCGCCTGGCCCGCCGGACCGTGCTCGAAGCGGTCGGGGGATTCGCCGCCGCGGGCGCGATCGGCGGCGCGTACCTCCTCGGCTCCCGGGAGGCAGCACGGGGATGGGAGGAGGTCGGCGAGGACCACCTGCGGCTCTACGCCGCCCGCGACGACACCGCGAACGGGCAGCGGCGGCTCCTCATCGGGCAGTGGAACGCCTGGCACCCCGACCACAAGTGCGAGATGGTCGAGCTCCCTCCGACCGCCGACCTGCAGTACAGCGCCGTCCACGCCATGCTCCAGGCCGAGGACGACGGCGTCGACGTCGTCGAACTCGACGTGCCGTGGATCGCCGAGTTCGCCGCCGCCGGGCGACTGCGGCCGTTCGAGGACGCCGACAAGCAGGGCTTCCTCAAGCGCCCCATGGAAGCCGGGCGCTACGACGGCGAGCTGTTCGCGCTGCCGTTCAACACCAACGTGGGGATGCTGTACTACCGCAGGGCCCGCGAGCACGACTTCGCCAACGGCGTCCTGACCCAGAAGCAGGCCGAGTCGATCACGGACTGGCGCGGCCTGCGCGACCAGATCGAGGTGATCCTCAAGGAGGACAACGACTTCGAAGGCGGCATCGCGATGCAGCTGGCGGACTACGAGGGCTTCACCGTCAACGTCTGGGAGTACCTCCTGGCCAACGGCGTCGAAACCGGAGACCACGCGACGATCGACTTCAGCAGTGCCGCGGCCAAGGACCAGCTCGACGACCTCGCGGGCGACCTGCACGAGGAGGTCGCGGACGGCAAGTACACGATCCTGCCCGACGCCCTGCAGCACAACGAGGACGAATCGCTCGCCGCGTTCCAGGAGGGCCGCACCCCCTTCCTGCGGCACTGGCCGCAGGCGATCCGCACCCTCGAAGCGTGCGACGCGTTCGCCGCCGCGCAGTCCGCAGTGGACTTCGAGATCGGCGTCGTCCCGATGCCCGGCGGCGTGCTCGGCGGCGGCAGCCTCGCGGTGAGCGCGTACTCCAAGCGCCCGAACGTGTCCCGCGACCTCGTCAAGTTCCTGACCGGGCCGACGAGCCAGCAGCTCCTGTTCGAACGCGGCGGCTTCGCCGCGACCCGGCCCGAGCCGTACTTCGACGCGATCGCGCAGATCGACAGCGGCATCGCGGCGGCCGGCAGCGACTGCGAGACCACCGGCGGGCCGCGCAGCGAGGCCCGCGCGATGTACGACGCCCTCACCGGCGAGAGCACCGGCCAGCGGCCCGAAGTGCAGCGGTACACCCAGTTCAGCCGCGCGTTCTGCGAAGTCGTGCACCAGAAGCTGAGCACTGACGCCGCCCCCGATTTCGACGGCCTCCAGGCCCGGCTCGACGCGGCGATCGAAGGGCGGTAACGCCCGCAGGCCGAGGGTGTACCAGTCCAGGACGCGCCCGTCGGGTTCGCTGCGGCGCTGCAGGAACGCGAAGCCCGCCCGAGCGGCGACCGCCGCCGAGCGGGTGTTCGCCGGCTCGCAGCGGATCACCGCTTCAACGCAGCCGATCGAGGCCGCGTAGACGCAGGCGAGGCGCACCGCGCGGGTCGCGAGACCCCGGCCGCGCCACTGCGGGTACAGCCCGTACGCGAGATTCGCCTGGCCCTCGCGCAGGTAGTACAGGCCGGTCTGGACGTCCACTGTGCCCGCCAGCGCGAGACCGGGGACCACGCGGATGCCGAAGTTGTGGAACGGCCCGCCGTCCCGCCACCAGCGCGCGCAGCTGTCGAGGTAGTCGCGCAGGCCCTCCGGGGAGGCCGGGTCGCCGCTGAGCCAACGCACCAGCTCCTCGTCCTCCCCCGCATAGTGGGCCGCGAAATCGGCGGGCCCGAGCGGGAGGAGCGAGACCGTGCCGTCGGTGAGCGCCTCGTGCATGCCTCAAGCCTGGCGCAGACCGCGCCTCCCCGCAACGGAATCCGCGACCGAGGAAGGATGCGGGCCGACGAAAGTATCGGATCGGGCCGGGATGCTCGCCGCGGCGGCCCGGGGCGGATAGGTTCGGGCCCATGAGCGGCGACGGAACGAGGCGCGGGGCGCGCGGCCTGGCGGTGGACCTGGGCGTGTTCGCGATCGGGGTGTTCTCCTGGCTGTTCATCGCCGGGGAGCGACTGAACGCCGAGATGCCCTCGCCCCCTTGGCTGTTCGATGTCGACATGGCGACCGGGCTGCTGGCGCTGCCGCTGCTGTGGCTGCGGCGGCGCTGGCCCGTGCAGGCCGCCGTGGCGCTCGTCGTCGCGTCGGCGTACGCGGAGACCGTCGCGTTCCCGCTGATCGTCATGCTGTTCTCGGTGGTCGTGCGGCGGCCGCTGCGCACCGCTGCGTGGGTCTTCGCGGCGGCGTTCGCCGCCGGGGTCGTGTACATGGCCCTGCGGCCGGACGAGATGAGCGTCGCGGGCTCGCTCGGATTCTCGCTGGCGCTGCTGGCGGCCACCGCGGGCTGGGGCCTGTTCGTGCGGTACCGGCGGCAGCTGCAGGCCCGTGCGGCCCAAGCGGAAGCGGACGAGCGCGAGCGGGCCCGGCAGCGGGCGCGCGACGAGCTCGCGCGGGAGCTGCACGACATGCTCGGGCACCGGCTCTCGATCCTGAGCCTGCACGCGGGCGGCATGGAGTACCGGCCCGACGCCCCGGCCGAGGAGCTGACGCGCGCGGCCGGGGTCGTGCGGGAGCAGTCGCAGCTGGCGATGCGGGACCTGCGCGAGATCATCGCGATCCTGCGCGCCCCGATCGGCGAGCTGCCGCAGCCGACGATGGCCGACCTGCGGGCCCTGGTCGACGAGGCCCGGCCCGGTGCGCGGATCGAGCTGGACGTGAGCGTGGACGGCGAGGTGCCCGAGCGGGCGGGGCGCACGGCCTACCGGATCGTGCAGGAGGCGTTGACGAACGCCCGCAAGCACGCCGAGGACGGTCCGGTCGTGATCACTGTGGAGGGACGGGTCCTCGACGGGCTCGGCGTCACGGTCGTCAACGGGCCGGGCCGCGACACCGGGCCGGTGTCGGGGGCAGGGCCGGGCCACGGGCTCATCGGCCTCGAAGAGCGCGCCGCGCTCGCGGGCGGGCGACTCGAGTACGGGGCGACGGCCGATGGCGGCTGGCGGGTGCACGCGTGGCTACCCTGGACCGCATGAGCGAGCCCTCCGTGAAGATCCTGGTCGTGGACGACGATCCGCTGGTGCGTTCGGGCCTTCGGATGATCCTCGGCGGCGCCGAGGACCTTGTCGTGGTCGGCGAGGCGGGGAGCGGCGCCGAGGTGCCGGAGCTGGTCGCGAGGCTGCGGCCGGACGTGGTGCTCATGGACCTCCACATGCCCGGTGTCGACGGGCTGACCGCGACCGAGCGGCTGCGGGCCGTCCCGGACGCGCCGGAAGTGCTGGTGCTCACCGCGTTCGAGGCCGACGGGCACGTGCGGCGGGCGCTGCGCGCGGGAGCGGGCGGGTTCCTGCTCAAGGACACGCCGCCCGCCGAGATCGTGGCGGCGGTGCGCCGCGTCGCCGCCGGTGAGCCGGTGCTCTCTCCTGAGGTGACGCGGCGGCTGATCGGCATCGTCGCGGGCGGCGCCCCTGATCGCCGGGCCGAGGCCCGGGAGCGGTTGGGCGCGTTGAACGACCGCGAGACCGAGGTCGCGGTCGAGGTCGGGCGCGGCAGCTCGAACGCGGAGATCGCGGCGGCCGTGCACTTGAGCGTCCCGACCGTGAAGACCCACGTTTCGGCGGCTTTGAGCAAGCTCGGCTTGAACAACCGCGTGCAGCTCGCGCTGCTGGTCAACGACGCAGGGCTGGCGGACTAGACCTCGACCGGGCGCTCACGGCCGGCTTTGCGGGCGTCGATCACCGGCACTGCGGGCGCGTACTGGGCTACCGCTGCCGCCAGCGCGCGGCTGCCGCTCGCGCTGAAGACGACGCTGCGGCGGACCAGCGAATCGGGGATGTGGGCGGGGATGCCTTGGCGCGGATCGCTGCTGAATGCTTTGCCCAGGTCGGTCAGGGCCGTGGCGCCGGGGTCGAGGAGCAGGCCGTCCACGTCGCCAGCGCGGGCTTCGGGCTCGGAGCGCAGTTCGATGCCGAGCATCGTGGCGCGGTAGGACAGGCCGCGAGCGGTGTAAGTGCGGTGCCACAGGACGATCCGGCGCACCTCGGTCCACGCGGCTTCGGTCCGAGGGGACCGGTTGCGCTTGTGCAGGGCGAGGTGCGGGGTGTCCTCGAAGTGGCGCAGCCCCTGGTGGTCGAGCTCGGCGACGACCGCGCCCCGGGCGAGGAAGACGCCGCGGGCGATCGGGAGGCCGCCGAACAGCGCGATGCAGAAGACCGCCGCGAACATCGTCTTGACCTCCGGGTCGCTGGCGAATGCCTGGACGCCAGTGGCGGCGAAGAGGCCGCCGAATGCGGCGAGCAGGGTGTCGCGCCAGTTCCAGCGGTCGAGGAGGCGGGTCGGGGATGCGGGCATGGGGTCCTTCGATCGGGTCGGGGCGGCCCACTCTACTGCGCCTCGGCGAGGTCAGGGGCGGCGCAGACTCACGGCGAGGAACGAGGGCCGGGCGTTGAGCTTCGCGAACGCCTGCGGGTCGACGGCCTCCAGTTCGGGGACCGGGCGGGGCTCGATCAGCTGCTCCAGGAGGAACCCGGCGTCGAGGAGGTCGGTGACGAACCCTGCGACCGTGCTGCGCTGGAAGTGGATCGGCGGCAGGTCGTCGCGGAGGTGGAGGTCGACCCAGGCGTCGGAGAAGTAGGAGCCGCCGAAGTGCTTCCAGTCGGCGGCCGGGTGGGTCGTCGAGATGAGGAGCCGCCCGCCGGGTCTGAGGACGCGGAAGACCTCGGCGAGGAGCCCGGCGCGGTCGCGGATGTGGTGGATGACGAGGGCGCAGAGGGCGGTGTCGAAGGAGTTGTCGGCGGCGAAGCCGAGCGGGCGTTCGAGGTCGTGGCGGCGCAGTTCGGCGCGGTCGCCGACGCGGGCTCTCGCGTGGGCGAGGAGTTCCGCGCTGCCGTCAAGGCCGGTCACGGCGGCACCGCGTTCGAGGAGCGCTTCGACGTAATAGCCTGCGCCGCAGCCGATGTCGAGGATGCGTTCGCCGGTGACGTCCCCGGCGAGGGCGAGCATCGCGGGCCGGTCGACGTAGGCGTTGTAGGCGCCGTTCAGCGCATGGGCGGCGAAGGCGTCGCCGAGCGCGCCGTGGTACGCGGTCTCTCGAGGCATCGGGACAGTATCCGGGAGGCGGGCACCGCCTCGCCAGCGCTTTCCGGGCGCCGCCGGGACATCGTCCAATGAGTGAAAAAAGGGTTGGGGCTGGCCGTTCGCGCCCGGTAGCGTTCACTCGCGCATTCCCTCGAACCGAAAGCACCGCAGATGGCACGCTTCACTCCCCCTCGGGACCCGGGCGGGCCCCTCGCACACCCGAAACCGGCGGTCGCGGTGATCGGCTGGCTCTTCCGGTCGCAATGGCGGATGCTGCTGATGAGCACGCTCATCTCGTTCGCGTTCCTCGGCGCCCAGCAGTTCGTGCCCCTCGTGGTCGGGCGGGCGGTCGACGAGGGCCTGGTCGCGGGCGACCGGACCGCGCTGTACTGGTGGTCCGCGGGCCTCATGGCGTGCATCGGGATCGCCACGGTCACGGGCGTGGCGAGCTTCTACTGGATGATGTACACGTCGATGGACACCGACTTCCGGGTGCAGCGGCGGCTGGTCGACACGGTCGTGGCGGTCGGTTCGAGGATCAGGTCGCGGGCGGACGCGGGCGAGCTCGTCGCGATCTCGGCGGCCGACGCGCACGCCCTGAGCTCGGTGTCGATGATGTTCGGCCGCTTGGCTTCCGCGGTGCTCGCGTTCGTGCTCGCGCTGTCGATCCTCGCGACGCTGTCGTGGTGGTTCGTGCTCGCCGCGGGCGTGGGCGTCCCGGCCATGTTCATGCTCCTGCGGCCGCTGTTCCTTCGCCTGGAAGCGCGCGGGCGCGAGTTCCGCGCCCGCATCGGCGAGCAGACCGGCATCGGCACCGACGCCGTCGCGGGCCTGCGCGTACTGCGCGGCATCGGCGGCGAAGCGCACTTCATCGGCCGTTACAAGGCGGCGTCGCAGGCGTCGCGCCGCGCCGGGGTCCAGGTGCGCCGCACGGCGGCCGGGCTGGAGTTCGCGCGGCTCGCGCTGCCGGGGACGCTGCTCGTGCTCGTACTGTGGATGGGCGCGGAGATGACGCTGAACGGCCGCATCACGGCGGGCGAGTTCGTGGCGCTCTTCGGGTACCTCGTCGCGCTCACCCGGCCGCTCGGCTACACGATCCAGGGCGTGGACGCCCTCACCAGGGCGATCATCGCCTCGGGCCGGTTCCAGAAGCTCCAGGACGAGCACCCCGAACCCGAGCCGGAGGACGAGACCCCTTGGCCCGCAGGAGAGCGGCTGCGCGACCCGGTCACCGGCACCACCATCGAGCCGGGCCTGATCACCGGGATCGTCACCGGCGACGGCAAGGGCGCGACCGAGCTCCTCGACCGGCTCTCCGGCTACACCGAGACCGGCGAGCCCGCCCGCATCGGTTCGACTCCGTTGGACGCCTTCAGCACCGCGACCGTGCGGCGCCACGTGCACCTCCTCGAAGCCCGCGCGCAGCTGTTCAGCGGGCCGCTGCGCGACCAGCTCGACGTGGACGGGCAGCGCACCGACGCCGACATCATGCGGGCGCTCCACACCGCTTCGGCCGTCGATATCGTCGGCGTCGACCCCTCCCTCATTGAGAGCGACGAGGTCCCGGACAGCGGCTACGACCTCGACACCGTTGCGGGCGAACGGGGCCGGAACTTCTCCGGCGGCGAGCGCCAGCGCCTCATCCTCGCCCGCGCGCTCCTCGTCGACCCCGAGATCCTGGTCCTCGACGACCCGGCCAGCGCGTGCGACGCCCAGACCGAGGCCCGCATCGCCGAACGCCTCGCAAGGCACCGGCGGGGCCGGACCACCGCGATCCTGACGAACTCCCCGCAGCTCCTGGCGGTCTGCGACCGCGTCCACTTCCTTTATGGGCACAGCCTCAGCACCGAAGTCGTGTCGGGGACCCACACCGAACTGCTGCACCAGGCCGAGTACCGAGAGGCGGTCACCCGATGAGCCGCGCGACGCTCCCCATCGCGACCCCGGCCGAGACCCGCAAGTACCTGCGCGGGCTCGTCGGCCGACACCGTCTCCGTTTCAGTCTCGTTGTGGCCCTGACGATCGGCGCGGCCCTCGCGGGCATGTCGACGCCGTACATCGTAGGGCTCATGACCGACGCGTTCGCGTCATGGGCGCGCGACGGCATCGGCGACCCGGGCGCGGACCTGCGGTGGCAGATCCCGCTGATCCTGGCCGCGGTGCTCGCGCAGGCGGGCCTGACGTGGGCTTCGTACCGGAACCTGGCGGTGCTCTCGGAGCAGATCGTGGCCGACGTGCGCGAGGAGTTCATGGAGCGCACGCTCGCCCTCCCGCCGGGCCAGGTCGAGGCCGCCGGGACCGGGGAGCTCTTGTCGCGCAGCAGCCTCGACGTCTCCCAGGTGCAGCACTCGCTCGTGCAGGCCGCCCCCCAGTTCTTCACCGGGATGGTCACGGTGCTCGTGTACGTGGCGGGCGCGGCCCTCGTCTCACCGGTGCTGGGCGCGGCGATCCTGGTGGCCGTGCCGCCGATGGTCCTGATCCTGCGCTGGTACTTCAAGCGCGCGTTCAACATCTTCCACGACGTGCAGGCCGCTAAGGCCGAGATGACCTCAGCCGTGGCCGAGACGATCGACGGCGTCAAGACCGTCGAGGCGCTGGGCTGGCAGACGCGGCGCGTCGCGCACACCGACCGGGCGATCGACCGGCTCCTCGGGGCGCAGATGCGGTCGATGCGGTTGCGCGGCACGCTGTTCCCGGTGCTGGACTTCTCCGCGTTCCTGCCGTGCTTCACGGCACTGCTCCTGGGCGGCGTCCTGACCGCGACCGGGTACCTGACGATCGCGCAGACGACCACCGTGGTGCTCATCATGCAGCTCGCGGTGGCCCCGGCGATCGAGATGATCCTCTCGCTCGAATGGGTGCAGAGCGGGATGGTGTCGCTCGGGCGGCTCATCGGCGTCGCGGGCGAGCAGGCCGGCGGCGACGCGGAGCCCGACCGGGAGCAGGACGAGATCATCGAGCTCAAGGGCGTGACCTTCGGTTACGTCCCGGAGAAGCCGGTCCTGCGGGAGGTCGACTTCGCGCTGCGAAGGGGCGAACGCCTGGCGCTGGTGGGCCCCACCGGAGCCGGAAAGTCCACACTGGCCCGCCTGATGGCGGGCATCCACCAGCCTGATGCCGGAAGGGTGCTCGTAGGAGGCGCGGAGACGGCCGAGATCAACGAGACCATGCTGCGCCGCTTCGTGATCCTCGCGACCCAGGAGTACCACCTCTTCAACGACACCCTCGGCTCCAACCTGCGCCTCGGCGCGCCCGGAGCCACCGACGAGCAGCTGCAGGAGGCGCTGGCGGTCGTCGGCGCGGGCGACCTCGCCGACCGGCTCGACGACGGCCTCGACACCGTCGTGGGCGGCCGCGACCACGCGCTCACTCCGGCCGAGGTGCAGCAGGTCGCGCTCGCGCGCGTCATCCTGGCCGCGCCCGAGGTGATCGTCCTCGACGAGGCCACGTCGATGCTGAGTCCCAACGCCGCCAGCGACATCGAGCAGGGCCTCAACCGCATCCTCGCGGGCCGCACGGTCGTCAGCATCGCCCACCGCCTCAACACCGCCCACGACGCCGACCGCGTCGCCGTCGTCGAGCACGGCCGCATCACCGAACTCGGCTCCCACGACGAACTCCTGGAGCAGAACGGCACCTACGCGGCGCTGTGGCAGCGCTGGCACGGCTAGCGCGCCGGCCCCTTGCGGACCGGCGCGCATTCGTTCACTCAGACTCGGGTGGTGAACCAGTCGGAGCAGTCCCATCCGTTGGCGGAGTCCCAGCAGATGCTCCACCGGAAGTCATGCCCCTCGGGGAAGTCCTTGTTGCAGACGGTCCACGCCTTGGCCTGGCCGAGCGTGTCGATGCACTCGCCGGTGCGGTCGCCGTCCAGGTCGTACCACTTGAGCTTGACGCCGTAGCCGTTGGCCACGTTGTCCTTGAGCCACAGGATGTCGCCGCTGGGCTGGACGCAGCCGTCGACGTTGGGGGTGTATCGGCGGTCGGTGCAGGAGCCGGTCCAGTCGGCGTCCACGGCGTAGTTGATCTCGGTGGCGGCCGCGGCCGGGGAGGCGATCCCCAGGACGGTGAGGAGTGAGACGGCGAGCATGGCAAGGATTGCGGGAATCCGCTTTCGCATCATTGCGTTCCTTTCTTGACTAAGGCTCCCACTCAAGTCGGCTACTGAGCGGGTTGCCGCAGACACGCTGCGCGGCAGGGGAATCCGCGTCAAACGACGATGCCGCACTATGAACGCGCAAGGGTGTACCCAAGGTTGCCTACTCCGCGAAAGATTTTGGTATCGATCCCACGGCGCAGAAAGCGAGCTTGACTCGGGGGCTTCGGGCTGTTGGAATACGGGTGGTGAAACTTCCATGGAAAGTAGCGATTTAATGACTGAAACTTTCGGTGATGCTCGGATCAGGGAGCATCGGGCGGCCGATGCGACGGTGACGCTGACGCTTGACGGGGAGCCACTCGCGGGGCGCGAGGTGGTGCTGGAGCAGACGCGGCACCAGTTCCTGTTCGGCTGCACCGGGTTCGAGCTGATGGACCACGCCAACGGCACCTCAGCGGACCCCGAGGCCGACGCGCGGAACGCCGAGTTGTGGGAGGGCCTGTTCAACTTCGCGACCCTGCCGTTCTACTGGGGCACGTTCGAGCCCGAGCGGGGCAAGCCGCGCACCGAGGCGCTGCTCAAGGCCGCGCAGTGGTTCGCCGATCGCGGGCACCCGGTCAAGGGCCACCCGCTCGCGTGGCACACCGTATGCGCCCCATGGCTGCTCGACCTCGAGAACGAGGAGATCGCCCGCGTCCAGGTCGAGCGGATCAAGCGGGAAGTCAGCGAGTACGCGGGCGTCATCGACATGTGGGACGTCATCAACGAGGTCGTCATCATGCCGATCTTCGACAAGTACGACAACGGCATCACCAGGATCTGCCGCGACATTGGCCGGATTCCGATGGTGCGCATGGTCTTCGACGCCGCGCGTGAGGCGGGGCCGAACGCCACACTGCTCTTGAACGACTTCGACATGTCCGCGGCGTACGAATGCCTCATCGAGGGCGTCCTCGAAGCGGGCATCAAGATCGACGCGCTCGGGCTCCAGAGCCACATGCACCAGGGCTACTGGGGCGAGGAGAAGACCGAGGCGATCCTCGAGCGGTTCTCCCGCTACGGCCTCCCGATCCACTTCACCGAGACCACCATCGTCTCCGGCGAGATCATGCCGCCCGAGATCGAGGACCTGAACGACCACCAGGTCGACTCCTGGCCCTCGACCCCTGAAGGCGAGGCCCGCCAGGCCGACGAGATCGAACGCCACTACCGGACGCTCCTCGCGCACCCGTCGGTCGAGGCGGTCACCTACTGGGGCATGTACGACACCGGCATGTGGCTCGGCGCCCCCGGCGGCTTCGTCCGCCTCGACGGGACCCCGAAGCCTTCCTACGATCGCTTGCACCACTTGGTGAACGAGGAATGGGGCACCCCGCCTACGACGCTCATGACGGATGAAGCGGGGCGGCTCCGCTTCAACGGCTTCCTCGGCGACTACAAGGTCGCGTTCGCAGACCGCCAGGCCTCCTTCGCACTCGGCGAGGCGGGCACGGCGCACCTCGAAGTCACGCTGGATTAGGAGAGCGGGGGCCTCGCGGCCCCCGCTTCCTCAGGCCACGGTGCCGCGGCTCGAATCGCCGACCGAGCCGACGTTGGCCTTCGAGTTGGCGCCCGCCGCGGCGGTGTTGAGCTTGCCGTAGTTGATGACGCCGTTGTTGACGATGGTGTTGGCGCGCTCGTCGAGCTCGCTGATGTCGACGTTGTTCTCCCGCAGGTAGTCCAGGAGGGCGTCGAGGATCTGGCGCTCCAGGATCTCGATGTACTTGATCGAGTCGCGGTACTGGAAGTAGTTGTGCTCGACGACGTCGGTGCCGAGCTCGCGGATGCCCGCGACCGCGCCGTGGTCGCCCGCGCCGACCTTCGTGCCGCCACGTGAGGTGCCGCCGTTGCCTCGGGCGAGCTCGGCGAGGACCACGAAGGGACTGCGCAGCAAATCGATCGGCATGCCGATGATCCCGCGAACGACGCCGAGGAAGATCGCGTAGTCCTTCGACGCGCCGCCGTATACGTGGTACCGCTCGGGCGTCGGCGGGAGCACGCAGCTGGTGAACTCGACGTACAGGGTCTCGCCCTGCAGTGCGCAGTGGAGGAATACGGTCGTGACCAGTTCGCCGCTCCAGGAGTCGATCGTGCAGCGCAGGTAGTGCCGCACAGGCGTGGTCGGGTCGGCTTGGATCTCCTCGATGGTTTCGAACGTGTAGTTCGACTTCCGCAGGTGGCTGGGGTCGAACGCCGGAACGGCAGTGTCCCGGCCCGACACGTACACGTTGTCGCTCAGTTCGAGCCCCGGCAGTCGCCTGGTCACCGCGGTGTCCGTGCTGAGCTGCTCGATGCGGCTCTTGACGAAGCGGTTGAGGCCCACCGGGTCGATGGTCATTGCAGAGCCGCCGCCCGCCTTCTCGTCGGCCGGGTGCAGCGTCATCGCGAACTGCCAAGTGGCGAGCGTGAATCCGGAGCCGACGAACGGCGCCCGGTTGGCGTTGAAGGTGACCACGGGCGAGCGCTGGACCAGGCCGATGAAATGGGTCCGTTTGTCGACCGTGCCAGCAGGTTCGAGTTCATCCGGAATGGACATCAGACTGTGGGCGCGCGTGGCCCCGCAGACCGCGCACACCGCGGCGAGGACGAACAGCCAGGCGATCGCCGATCCGGGGCCCGGGCCCTCGTCGATGCCCGGTCCGGACGCGTCCAGGAACAGTACCCCGACGAGTTCAGGCAGGACTGTGAAGAGGAAGGCCGCTACGACCAGTGCGGCGAGCGCGAACAGCGCAATCCGGGCGCCACCGAGCCGCGAGAGCGGCAGGGCCGAGACGCTCCCGGTCGGGGTGACCGAGCGGGACTCGGCGAGCAGGGCCGGGATGGCGATCAGCGACCAGATGGCGAGTCCGAAGAGGAGCGCGGTCTTCGACACCACCGGGGCGCAGAGGAGAAACACGAGCAGGATAGCGAGGATTCCGAGTTGGGAGAGGTCGATCGCGCGGGCCCTGCGCATGTGCCGCAGGATCGGCACGGCGTCGGTGCCGGGGTTCGGGGCGACGGCGCGATCGGGGCGGTCGTACACCTCGTCGAATACGGCGTTGCGGAAGTCGCGGTCGATGTAGGCGGCCGCGCAGAGATGCTGGGTCGCCGCGTTCTTGGGGGCCGGCTGCGGCCCAGGCGGTGGAGCGACCGGCGGTTCGGAAGGCGGGGCAGGGGGGTGCGGCCGGTTGGGGCGGCGAAAGACGGGTTCGTAGTCGTTCGGTTGAGCAGAGGCGGGTGTGGTCATGGGGGTGACACCTTTCTCAGTGCGGGTGCGGACTCACTTCCGGTGTTCGATGGTGATGCGGCCCTGGGCGTTGTCGCCCATTGCCGCGATGTTGGCGTTGGCGCCGTTGCCTACCGCCCCTATGTACGTGTTGCTGCGGCCTTGGCCGAGCTTGCGGATCTCGGCCTGCTTGGGTTTGGAGCGGCCGATGAGGGCGAGCGAGAATGCCGCGGCGTTGCGGGCGGCGATGGGCTGGCGCAGCTTGTCGGCCTCTTTGGTCTTGTCGCCCAGGAGGTCGGAGATGCCGCGCACGACGAATGCGTCGACCGCGGGGCGGCGGTGGGCGGCGGCCATGGCGCCGTAGCTCTCGGTGTCGACGGCCTGGGCGTCGCTGGAGTGGCGGCTGATGAGCTCGGCGGAGGCCGAGGCGTTGCCGGTGATCACTTTGGAGCCGGAGGCGATGGGGCGGTGGAAGACGCGGGGCGCGGTGTCGAGGCCGTCGGCCCAGGCCGGGTCGTCGGCGATGAGCTGGGCGCGCTGGTGGAGCGGGAAGGAGGTGCGGAAGGACTCGGGGCGCGGGAGGAGCCCGGTGTCGGTGTCCTGGCCGGACTCGTAGCCGTAGACGTGGGTGGCGGCCACGACGTCGCCGACGCGGGCGTCGCGCAGGCCCCCGGCGATGCCGCAGAGGACGAGGATCTGCGGGCGCCAGGTGGCGAGGGCGTGCTCGACGGCGGCGGCGGTGCGCTCGTTGCCGCGCCCGGCCATGACCAGGACGAGGCGCCAGAGCCCTTGGGGGCCTTCGTACTCGGTCTCGCGGTAGACGGTACCGCCGATCTCGTGGTCGGTGAACTCGTGCCCCGGGAGGAGGTCGAGCACCGCGCGGCGTTCGAGGTCGATGGGAGTGCAGAGGACGGCGGTCGGGAGGTCGTTCATCGCGTCTCCAGGGGGTGTGGCGGAGCCTCGGTTATTGTTGATATAACAACAAGAGCGAGCGTATACCGCGCCGCCAATAATTGTCAAGACGTCAATAAGGGGATCACCTTGAGCGACAGCACGAGCCCGCAGTACTTCGTGGCGGCCGACGTGGCGATCCTGACGATCCGCGACGGCGTCCTCTCGGTCCTGCTCATCAGGCGCGCCAACCCGCCGTTCAAAGGCAGGCTCGCGCTGCCGGGCGGGTTCGTCGAGCCCGATGAGACCGTCGAGCGCGCGGCCGCGCGGGAGCTGTTCGAGGAGACCGGGATACCCAAGTCCGCGTCGCGGCTCGACAGCATCGGCGTCTACTCCGAGCCCGAGCGCGACCCGCGGCGGCGCGTCATCAGCGTCGCCTTCGCGGCCCTCGTACCGAACCCCGGCGAGTCGCGCGCGGGCGGCGACGCCGCCTCGACCCAGTGGCTGCCCGTCGACCGGGCCCTCAAGGAGCCCTTGGCGTTCGACCACGTCGCGATCCTGGAGCGGGCCGTCGATCATGCGCGGCGGCAGCTGGAGTACACGACCGACGCGACCGCGTTCTGCCAGGAGGCGTTCACCATCGCCGAACTGCGGCGCGTCTACGAGATCGTCTGGGAGACCAAACTGGACCCCGGGAACTTCCACCGCAAGGTCACCCGCATCGAAGACTTCCTGCAGCCCACCGGGGAGACCACGACAAGGGACGGCGGCAGGCCCGCCGCGCTCTTCACCGCAGGCACCCTCAAGCGGCTCCCGCTGCCGCTCTCCCCCGGGCGGTGATCACTTGCGGGGCAGGGACTCCGCGAACGCCAGGCCCCGCTCGATCCACGTGCGCAGCTGCTCGTCCGAGGCGCATACCTCTGGGGCGATGCGAATCCAGGTCTTGGAGTCGTTGCCGCCCATGACCATCGGCTCCGCGCCGGGTTCCAGGACCAGGTCCGGGAAGTCCTCGCGGCCGACCCGGATCATCGCACCGCCGCCGCCCAGGACGGCCGCGGCCATGTTGCCGTGCGCGAACCAGCACAGGCCGCCGAACATGAACTTCTCGGTCACGTACGGCCGGTTGTCGAAGATGTCGCGCACGCGCTCGGCCAGCGCCTCGTCGTAAGCCATGGGCCCAGGGTCCCATGCGGCACCGACAAGGCGCTGGCGAAACCGCTACGGGGTCTCGCGGACCCAGACGGCCATGGTGCCCTTGCCGCGGTTGGCCCACGCGTAGTACGGGACGGTGCGGATCTCGGTCGGCTCGGCCGCCAGCGGTGCGGTGGCGTAGAGGCCGGTCGGGGCGGGGCCGTCGACCAGGCCTGCGGCGACGATGACGTCCTGGCCGTCGGCGTGCTCGGTGCGGAGCTCGCCGCCGCGGTCGATCACGAGGCGCGGCACGGGGCCCGCGTTGTCGACCTCTTCGACGCAGTGGACGATCGGGCCGCGCTGGATGGCCACTTTGCCCACAGTGGAGGTGACGCGGGCGTCGGCGCGGACCAGCGCAGGGGCCATGGGGAGGACGAGTTCGACGCGGTCGCCGAGGGCCCAGGCGCGGTCGAGGACGGCGTAGCCCTTGTCGGTCGTGTACGGCAGGACCGTGCCGTTGACGCTCACGGTTGCCGCGCCGGTGGCCCATTCGGGCAGGCGCAGGCGGAGCGTCATGGGAAGGGGCGCTTCGGCTTCGGTGATTTCGAAGGTGATAGTGCCGTCCCACGGGTAGTCGCTCTCCTGGGCGACGGTGACGCGCTGGCCGCCGTGGGCGAAGCGGGCGGAGCCGGTGACGTAGAGGTTGACCCACAGGCCCTCGGTGTCGGCGACGTACGCGTACTGCTCGAGGGAGGTGAGGAGCCGGGCGAGGTTGGGCGGGCAGCAGGCGCAGTCGAACCAGTCGCTGCGTTCGACCGTGCCGTCGCTGGCGAGGGGGTTGCCGTAGAAGTACTTGGTGCCGTCGGCGGAGGCGCCGGAGAGGACGCCGTTGTAGAGGGCGCGTTCGAGGACGTCGACGTACTTGGCGTCGCCCGTGAGGATCATCATGCGGTGGGCCCAGAGGACGAGGCCGATCGCGGCGCAGGTCTCGGCGTAGCCGGTGTGGTCGGGGAGGTCGTAGGCCTTGCCAAAGCCCTCGATGGACGGGTCGGAGCCGATGCCGCCGGTGACGTAGAGCTTGGTGGAGACGAGGTCGTCCCAGAGTCGTTCGCAGGCTTCGCGAAGGCCCGCGTCGCCGAGTTCGAGGGCGAGGTCGGCCATCGCGGTGTACTGGTACATGGCGCGCACGGAGTGGCCGACGGCTTCGGTCTGTTCGCGTACGGGCGCGTGGGACTGGGCGTATTCGCGGCCGCGCTGGTCCCGGGGGCTGAAGGGGCGGGCTTCGCGTCCGGCGAAGTAGCCCGCGTGGCCGCGGCGTTCGCCTTCGAGGTCGAAGAAGAACGGCTGGGTGCCGCGGTTGTCGATGAAGCGCAGGGAGAGGTCGAGGTAGCGGCGTTCTCCGGTGGCGCGGTAGAGCTTGACGAGGGCGAGCTCGATCTCCTGGTGGCCGTCGTAGCCGCCTTCGCAGGAGCCGCCGGGGCCGAACTCCTGGTCGATGAGGTCGGCGTAGCGGCGGACGATGCCGAGGAGGCTGGTCTTGCCGGTCGCCTCGTAGTGGGCGACGCCGGCTTCGATGAGGTGCCCGGCGCAGTAGAGCTCGTGGGCGTCGCTGAGGTCGGTGAAGCGCTTCCCGGGCTTGACGGCGGTGAAGTAGTTGTTGAGGTAGCCGTCCTCCTGCTGGGCCCCGGCGAGGAGGTCGATCGCCTTGTCAACGGCCGCATCGAGTTCGGGGTTCTCGCCGGTGGCGAGGACGTAGCTGGCGGCCTCGATCCACTTGGCGACGTCGGAGTCCCAGAAGATCGGGAAGCGCTCGCGGTCGTCGCCGTCGTGGCTGCGGGGGGTGAGGAGCAGGGCGTCGAACATGCCGCCTTCGCGCAGGCGGGTCTCCTGGTGGGGGATGGTGCGGGTGCGCACGGTCTCGCGGCGCGGGGACCAGAAATCGTCGGCGATCTGCACGTCGGCGATGGGGAGGGAGGTCCGGTGCGGAGCGGGCATGGCGGTTCCTTCGGCGTGGCGGAGAGGACGGACGGAAAAGGTTTTCGGACAGGCTACCCGGGCCGCGCATTTACCGATACAGGGGTCCCACGCTGCGGAACGCGGCGTGGCCGGAACGGCTCCGAAAGCGTTTCCGAAACCGAGTGGCCTTGCGCAATCCGAGAGCGCCCCTTCACGTTTTGTTCACTTTCGGTTGGTGGGCGGGGTACCCGCGGCGAATAGCCTCCGGAATCGGAACGCGCCGATCCGCCGCCCCGACCCGTGCATCGGCGATCCTGTTCCGGACGTACTGCCATAGGAGTCCCAAATGAATCACCGTGACGCCGCCAAGCGGCGCAAGCTGCCGCTCCTGTCCGACCACATCGGCGGCCGCTCGCAGCTGACCTGCCTCTACCGCTGCGGCGACGCCTGCAGCCACCCCGTGCCGAACACCTCGGACAACCCCTACATGGGCGACCTCATCGCCTCCGTCGTCTCCCGCCGCTCCCTGTTCAAGACCGGTGCCGTGGTGACCGCGGGCGCCGGCGTCGCGGGGGCGCTCGGCGGCAGCGCCGTGTTCGCCTCTGAGACCGACGAAGCCGGTGCGGCGCAGTGGAACTCGGTCCCTCGCGGCCTCCGGTTCGACGCCGTGGAGCCGAACAAAGAGGACGCCGTCACGATCCCGGACGGGTACGAGCAGCAGGTCGTGATCCGCTGGGGCGACCCGATCCTCGACGACGTCAACGACTTCGACCCCGAGTCGCAGACCCCTGAGGACGCGAACGGCCAGTTCGGCTACAACTGCGACTTCCTGGCCCTGCTCGACCTCCCCGGGGAGCGGCGCCGCAAGGTGCTCGTCGCCAACCACGAGTACACCTCCGAGTCGATGATGCACTACGGCTACGACTCCGCCGCGCCCACGCGCGAGCAGGTCGAGATCGGCTGGGCCTCGCACGGCCTCTCCGTGGTGGTCCTCAAGGAGGACAAGGACTCCGGCGACCTGACCCCGATCGTCGGCCACGAGCTCAACCGCCGCATCACCGCCACCTCCGAGTTCGTGATCTCCGGTCCTGCCGCGGGCAGCGACCTGCTGAAGACGACCGCCGACGCCGAAGGCGCGCTCGCGCTCGGCACGCTGAACAACTGCGCGGGCGGCGTCACCCCGTGGGGCACCGTCCTCTCCGGCGAGGAGAACTTCAACCAGTACTTCGCGAACGCCGGCCAGGTCACCGACGCGACCGCGAAGGCGCGCCTGGCCCGCTACGGCCTCTCCGGGAACGCCAGCGAGCGCAAGTGGGAGCAGTACGACCCGCGCTTCAACGTGCTCCAGGAGCCCAACGAGCCCAACCGCTTCGGCTGGATCGTCGAGCTCGACCCGTACGACCCCGACTGGACCCCGCGCAAGCGCACCGCCCTGGGCCGCTTCAAGCACGAGGGCGCCGGGCCGCGCGTGGACCGCCAGGGCCGCGTCGTGGTCTACATGGGCGACGACGAGCGCTTCGACTACATGTACAAGTTCGTCTCCAAGCACAAGATGAAGTCCGGTTCGGGCCGGAGCGCGCGCGAGCACAACCGCACGCTCCTGGACGAGGGCACCCTCTACGTCGCCAAGTTCACCGGCGACAGCACCGGCGAGATCGACGGCACCGGCGCGCTCCCCGACGACGGCGCGTTCGACGGCTCCGGCGAGTGGATCAAGCTCGCCAGCGGCGACGAGTCCTTCGTGGACGGCATGACCGCCGAAGAGGTGTACGTGTTCACGCGCCTCGCGGGCGACAAGGTCGGCGCGACCAAGATGGACCGTCCCGAGGACGTCGAGGTCAACCCGAAGTCCGGCAAGGTGTACGCGGCCCTCACCAACAACTCCCAGCGCGGCGCCAGCGGCAAGGCCGCGGCCGACGAGGCCAACCCGCGCAACAGCAACAAGCACGGCCACGTGCTCGAGCTGACCGAGACGAACGGCGACGTCACCTCGCTGACCTTCGGGTGGAGCCTGCTGCTCGTCTGCGGCGACCCCGAGGACCCGGCCACGTACTTCGCGGGTTACCCGAAGGACCAGGTCAGCCCGATCTCGTGCCCGGACAACGTCGCGTTCGACCCGCAGGGCAACCTGTGGATCTCCACTGACGGCAACGCCCTGGGCATGAACGACGGCCTCTTCGGCGTCTCGCTCACCGGCCCGACCCGCGGCCTGACCAAGCAGTTCCTGACCGTGCCGCTCGGCGCGGAGACCTGCGGCCCGGTCGTCCAGGACCGCCACATCCTGGTCTCCGTGCAGCACCCGGGCGAGATCGACGGCGCCAGCGCCGAGGTCCCGCTCTCGCAGTGGCCCGACGGCCCGGAGGGCACCCTCCCCCGCCCGTCCGTGGTGAACGTGGTCAAGGACCGCTTCGGCAGCATCGGCTGCTAAGCGGCGCATAGCGAAACGGGGCGACCGGGAACGGTCGCCCCGTCTTCTTGTGGGCTAAGGAGTTGCGGCCGTGGACGACCAGGGCCCAGGCGAGGGCCAGGAGCGACAGGAGCGAGGCCACGCCGCGCACGGTGTTCCAGGCGATCCAGCGCGACTCGATGCTGGCGCGCAGGGCCGCGGGGTCGGCGATCGCGGCCGGGTCGCCCGCGGCTTCGAGGCGGTCGTTCATCGGCACGTTGACGGCGATCGTGCCGATGAACATGACCAGGGCCAGGACGAGGGCGAGCAGGAGCCACGGGGACGCGGCGCGGTTGCCCGAGAACCAGTTCAGCGCCAGCGCGGCGACGGTGAAGAGCACCGAGCCGAGGAACGCGGTCATGAACCAGCCGTTGAGGATCACGCGGTTGATGCTCTGCATCCCGGCGATCCAGCCGCGGTCGTCGAGGACTTTGAGGCCGGGCATCACCGCGTAGGAGAACCCGGTGAAGAGCCCGGCCATGAGGCCGACGCTGAGGGTGGAGGCGAGGAGCGCGAGGAGTTGGAGGAGTCGCACGGGGCTATGCCTTTCGGTAGGTCTGGATCGCCGCTCCCGAGTCGAAGGTGCGGTGCTCAGTGAGCGTAAACGGGGTCGCTTCGTAGCCGCCGAGGAACATCGGCACGCCGGCGCCGAACAGGACGGGGTAGCGCTTCACGACGATCACGTCGATCTCGCTCCTGAGCTGGCCCGCGAGCGTGGCGCCGCCGCAGAGCCAGATGCCCTTGCCTTCGCGCGCTTTGAGGTCGCGGACGAGTTCGAGCGGGTCGCCGCTGACGAAGTTGACGTCCTTGTCGGTCTCGGCGTCGAGGCTGCCGGTGAAGACGTACTGCTCCAGGTGGGCGTACGGGCTCGTCATGCCCATGGCCAGGCCCGGGTCGTAGGTGCGGCGGCCCATGACGACGGTGTCGAAGCGGGTGTTGGGTTTGTCGTTGATGCCGAAGGCTTCGCGGGCGACGACCGGCAGGGTCTCGGGCCAGTCCTCTTTGATGGCTTCGATGACGTCGGCGAAGACCATGAGCGGTTCGACTTCGTCGTTCGGGCCGGCGATGAAGCCGTCGAGGGAGGTGCCGATGTAGTACGTGAGATCTCGCAAGTTCACTCCGTTTGAAGTACTATGATTGAAGTGGTTTGAACTTACCACTACACATGAAGTGGTGTCAACAGGAGGGTGGGACTGATGCGGCAGAACCCCGAGCGCCGGACGGCGCTCATCGACGCGGCCATCGAAGTACTCGCAGACCAGGGGGCCCGCGGGCTCACGTTCCGGGCCGTCGACAACCAGGCGGGTGTGCCCATCGGCACAGCCTCGAACTACTTCCCCAACCGCGATGCCCTACTGGTGCAAGCGGGTCAGCGGGTGTTCCAGCGGCTCGACCCCGGGGCCGAAGTGGTCGGCGAGGCGCTCGCGCTGCCGCGCACGCGCGAGTCCGTGGCGCAGCTGATGCACGAGATGATCGAGCGCATCACCGCGTTCGGCTCGGGGTATCTGGCGATGCTGGAGCTGCGGCTCGAGGCCACGCGCCGCCCCGAACTGGCGAAGGTGCTCACCGAGCAGATCCGCGAGAACGTGCAGCAGAACATCCGGTTCCACGTCGATGCCGGGATGCCCGGGAACGCCGAGACGGTGGAGCTGCTCTACCTGGCGCTGAGCTGGCTCATCGTGGAGCGGCTGACACTCCCGGACGTGTTCGGCGAGGAGCGCACGAAAGCGCTCGTCACCGCGGCGGTGAACCAGATCGTCCCGCCGCGGTGACGGCTACATCTCCTCTAGGAAGATCTTGTACTGGTCGCTCGACTTGTCGACGTCGGTGACCTTGAACTTCGAGTTGCGGTCGAAGACCACCTCGTCCTGGCCCTGGAACTTCGTGTAGTTCTCGATCGGGCGGCCGTTCTTGCCCTTGATCTCCATAATGGAGCCGTCCCACTTGGCGAACTGCTCCGCCTCGGTCTTGTCCTTCGAACTGCTGGTGAAGGCCTTCTCCTCGACGATGTCGCCCTTGTTGTAGAGGTCTTTGGCCTTGTTCGACGTGCCACGGTAGGTGGTCCCGTCGTAGGTTTCCATCTTGTTGAGCGCGTTGGAGATCTTCGCGGCCTGGGCGTCGTACTCGGCCCGCTGGCGCGGGTTCTTCACCGAGTCGGGGTCGCGCAGGTACTTGTTCAGGTCCCGGAAACCGGGGCCGGAGTAGAACGCGATCGCGTCCTCGTCCTGCTTGTTGAACTCCTGCTTGCTCGCGTCCGGCCGGGTCTTCTGCTTCCCGCCGGGGAGCTTCGAGCCCTCGACGAAGGTCTTGTCGTCGTCCAGGACCCCGGAGATCAGCTTCGCGCCCTTAGAGCCCTTCTTGCCCTTCTTAGGCGGCATCAGCGGCCCTTCTCGGCTTGAATACGGGCCTTCTCGGCGAGCATCTGCTCCGCTTCCTCCTGCGGCACTTCGACATACTCGAAGTCCTGGTGGCCGAGGCGGTACTTGTCGAAGAAGTCGGTCTCGGTCCAGCGCCGGAGGCGGAAGTTGTAGACCTCGTCGCGGTTCACGCCGTCCGCGGTGTAGCGCCGCATGATCCCGGCGGGGTTCGCCCGGGTCCTGTCGGCGTCGGTCTTGAAGTAGTACCTAATACTTTCCATCCATCCACCTCAGACTCTCGACGCCCTCGGGCATCGGCACCGCACCGAAGGTCTTCCCCTGCTCAGCGTCCAGCTTCTGCCATTCCGGGCCCCCGTACTCGACCAGTTTCTTCTTGTCGTACAGGTCGTGCGTGGACTCCTTGGCCGTGAAACTTTCCTTCGTATGGTACTGAACTTCAAACTCCGTACCGGTCTTCGTATCTCTCCAAGTGGAGTTGATCCCCTTGTACCCAGGGCCTTCGTTCCAGTTGAACCTGCCGCGATCGCTGTTCGGCTTGAAGCCGTCGTTCTTCAGCGAATCGTGCACGCCGCCCGCGCCCTTGGTGTAGTCCTTGGTGTCGAACTCGACGGTGTAGCGCACCGAGTCGTTCACTTTCTTCAAAGCGCCGTCGACACCGAGAGCCGGGTCCTCGTCGAGCATGTTGGCGACTTTGAGCTTGAGCGAGTTCTCGGTCTTCAAACGGTTGTCGAGCCCCTGCGGGCTGCCGCCGTTCTCTTCCATCGCCTTCTTGAACGAGGGCGTGATCCGCTCCTCGGCGTCGCGGGCGTCGGCGAGGAACTTGTCCACGGCGGCGTTGTCGTCCGGATGCAAGGCCTTGTCGGGGTTGTCCGGGTGCCGCCAGCCCGGGCCGGGCGGGCCGGCGACCCGGTCGGCGTCGGGCGTGCGGTCACCGTCGCCCAGGCCCTCGCCCTGGCGGTAGGTCCGGCGGTCCTCCAGGACGCCGGAGACGAGCTTCGCGCCCGGCGCCTCGCCGTCGGAGGCGTTGGAGCGCTTGCGTTTAACCATTCAGAATCCGGTTGGTGGCCATCTCCATCAGCTGGTCGATGATGGTGCCCACGATCTTCTTGAAGATCGGGATCTGCGCGAGCGAGGCCCCGAACGTCACGGCCGCGAACGCGATGGCCTGCGCAATCTGGATCGCCAGGATCACCAGCTGGATGATGATCTGGATCTTCAGGGCCAGCACCAGACCCGCACCCACGGTCAATCCGATGTTGATCACATTGGACGGATCGCCCGCGTCGGCGAGGTTCCGCGCGGCCGACTCCTCGGCGTCCCAACGGGTCTGGAACGCATCGATGTCGGCACCCGCGTTGTTCGCCGGGATCGTCCCGGCCGCCTGCTGGAGCTGCTCGATGAGCGGCTGGAGCTCGTCGGCCATCGCCGTCCACTCCCCCGCCAGGCGGAACATCGACTCCTCGTCCGATTCGGGCCAGGTCGAGCCGGTGACGGCGCTCAGCAGTCCCGCGACCTCGGGGGGCAGGTCCATGCCCATGTGCGTATCGCCTTCCTCTGCAAGGGGTTCAGCTAGCGGCCAAGCTCGCCGAGGAGCTGTTCGAAGCCCTTCGCGATCTCGTCGTCGGTGGCCTGGTGGCTGTCGGCCATCTCGCGGATGTTCTGCCCGTACTGGACGAGCTCCTCGATGTTCGTGGTGAAGCAGTCGTTGAGGGCCCCGGTGCACGCCTCGTGCGCCATGCCCAGCAGCGAGCCGATCTCGTCGCCGCCGAACGCGTCCGCGTACTCCTCGACCTTGCCGTTGAACTTGTCGATGAGCGCCTGGATCTGGTCCTTCACCGCGTCCATGTCCCCGGCCGACTTGTGCATCGACTCCGGGGTGATCTCCAGCCCGGCCACTACGCGGACCGGTTTTGGAGCTTGGCCATGGTCTCGCTGATCTGCTGGCTCATCGCCGCGAAGTTGCGCAGCGAACGGTCCTGCATCTCAGCGAACCGCTCGTTGATCGCGTTCAGGTCCGGCACGGCCTCAGGCGCGGCGCTGTGCTCGCGGTGCCTGTCCAGCGCCTCGTTGACGAGCCGCATCAGCTCGGGGCCGAGGTCGTCCGAGCCGTCGCGGATCGCCCTGGCGCTCACCATGAGCTCCGAGAGGCGCCCGTCGGAGCCGACGGTGATGCGGATGCGGCCCTTCTCGTTCTCCACGGTGACCGGCTCGGGCGGGCCGACCTGGGTAGCGGCGACGGCGCTCAGCTCGGCGCGGGCCGCCGCCAGCTGCTCGGCGATCTTGTCCTCATTGAACAATGGAGGCTCCGGTTTCTCTTGCGGTGAATGGTCTGCGAGGCCCTACGCGTAGGGGTCCTCTTCCTCGTCCTCGGGTCCGCCGCCCCAGACGTCCTCGTCCTCGGCGATCCAGAACTGGCGCTCCAGTTCCTTGTCGTCCTCGCCGGGGCGCTGGCCGCCCCCGACGGGGCCCATCATGCCGCCCGAGCCGCCCGCCCCGCGGCCGCCGGCTCCGGCGCCCGCGGCACCTGCCGCGCCCATGGCGCCGCCGAGGCCGCGTCCGCCGCCTCCGGCACCGCCGCCGAGGCCGCTGCCGCGTCCGCCCGAGCCGGGCACGCCGCCGCCACCGCCGCTGGTGCCGCCGATGCCCTTGCCGGACAGGCCGGAAGAGCGGCCCGAGTCCAGCTTGCGGGGGCCCGTGCTGCCGGTGCCGCCGGAGCCGCCGAGGCCCTTGCCGCGGGGCAGGGACGAGCGCGGCGGGGTGATCCCTGGTGTGCGCGTCGAGGTCGGCGTGGTCATGGCGGGCGGGAGGTGGCTGCTGCTCGGGCCGAGCCCGCTGCCGCCGATGCTGGTGGGCGGCAAGGAGGTGGTGGTGCCGCCGCTGGCGAGACCGCCGGAGACGTCGTCGGGGTCGGTGCTGGCGTTCCACGGGTTGTCGTCGAGCCCGTTGAGGCCCGAACCGCCCGTGTAGCCGGTCGGCGGGACGCCGCCGCCGTTGGCGCCGAGGCCGCTGCCGCCCAGGGAGTCCAGGCCCGCGCCGCCGGAGTAGGAGCCGGGGAGGTTGGAACCGTTGCCGCTGCCGAGGAGGTCGTCGGGGTCGGTGCTGGAGCTGAACGGGTTGTCCTCGTTCAGGCCGTTGATGTCGCCGCCGCCGTTGACGCTGCCGGGCACGCTCCCGGAGCCGAGGCCGTTGCCGCCCAAGCCGTTGCCGTTCAGGCCGTTCTCGTTGAGGCCGTTGCTGTTCAGGCCATTGCCGTTCAGGCCGCTGCCGCCGAGGGAGTCGAGGCTCCCGGGCGGGGCCATCGAGTCGATGCCCGCGCCGTCGAGGTCGGGCATGCCGCCGCCGTCGCCGGTGTCGAGCTCCGGCGGGTCGAACTTGTCGGTCCCGCCGTCGTTGAACGTGGTCTGCTCGCCCTTGCGCACGTCGGGCGCGATCTCCTGGACGTGGGCCTCGACGTTCGCGTGGCGCTCGGTGACCTCCTCGTTGACGCGGGCGGCCTCCTCCTCCAGCTGCTCGGAGCCCTGCGCGCCAAGGGAGATCAGGCGCTCGTCGGCATACTCGTCGGCCTTCTTGCGGGCCAGCTCCTCGCCTTTGAGACCGTCCTGTTCGTACTCGGGGTTGGCGTTGACGTACTCGATCCACCGGTTGTAGGTGGTCTCGCGGCCCTCCTGGACCTCGTCGATCACCGTGGGGTCGAACCCGGCGAGCTCGACGGCCTTCGCGATCTCGTCGTTCTTGTGGATCTCGCAGTTCTTGAAGAACGGCGGTCTGATGTGGATCTGGTGCGAGCCGCAGCTGGTGCCCTGCATGTAGAACTTCGGCGCCGGGTAGACGCACGAGGTGCCGCCCTGCTGCTCGTAGATCTCGGCCTGCTTGTCGTCGAGCAGCTTCACGACGCCGCCCTTGCCGTCCTCACCAGCGATGTCGCCACTGACCGTGGTGCAGTTCTTGAGGACGGTCTCGGCCTGCTCCTCGAAGGCGTCGAAGTCGTCGCCCTTCCAGAAGCCCGAGAGGGTCGCCAGGCCCTCCTTGAGCTTCGGGTTGATGCTGGAGAACGCCTCCTGGAACTCGATCCACTGGTCGCGGATCGTGTCGAGCGCGTAGTCGGCCTCGGGCTGCGGGCGGATCGAGGCGACCATGCTCTTGATGGTCTTGCCTTCGGGGAGCATCATGGTGCCCTCGCGCGCGGCCTTCAGGCTGTCGATCTGGGCGGCGACCGGAACGGCCGACATGAGCTTGACCCAGGCCGGTTCGGCCGGGTCCTCGGCGGCGTTGGTGCACGCGTCGTGGCTGCACTGCGGGCTGACCTTCAGCTCGTTGAGCGAGGTCGTGTACTCGGCGCTGCTCTGGCCTTCCGAGAGCTTCCCGTAATCGGCGCGCTCGAAATCTTCCTCTTCGGACATGGCGGCTACTCGCTCTCAGATCGGGTGGCGGGCTGGGGGTGCGGCGCGTCAGAGGAGGTCGGCATAGCCGTCCATCTCGCCCGCGGAGGTCGAGTCGGCCTCCTCGGCCAGGTCTGCGGAGTCGTTGAGGGTCGTGATCATCCCGTGCAGGGCCTCGCGGAGGTCCTGCAGGTTGTCCCAAGTGGTCTGGTGGAACGTCTCGTAGTTCGTGCGCGCGGTCGCGGAGGCGTCGAGCTGCCCGAACGCGGGCAGGAGGCCGAGCCGCTGGCCATTCTCCATCCGGGGGATGAGGGATTCGAGGTGGTCGAGCTGCTCGCGGACGACCGTCCGGTATTCCTCTAGCGCTTCGGTGTCGATTACTCGTTCGGCCATTGAGGTCGCCTATCCGTGGGTGAGGGCGCTCGGGCCCAGTGCCGGTATAGAGCGCTCTCTGAGGCGCACGCCCGCAGGGGTTTCGGCCCGGCTGGCGCGCGCTAGGAGCGGAGATGGCGCCAATGATAAGCACACCTTTCCGAAACCCGGTGTTCGGCACCCGGCGCACCGAATGTGGGTAATCGGCTGGATACCAACGGGTTTCGATGCGTGCGAGCGGGTTGAGCAGCGGGGACGCCGAAACGCCGCCCGCGGGTATGCGGACGGCGCCTTCGCGACCCCAAGGAGTGCTTACGGATTCGTTATAAGAACTTCATCTTCGAACAAGTTCGCACAACCGGGCCTTCACTGCTTCACCGCTCCGGCGACGAGGCCGGACTGCCAGTACCGCTGCAGGAACAGGAAGGCGATGACGAGCGGGATGATCGACAGCAGCGAACCGGTGACGACCAGCGGGATCAGGTCGCCGCTCGCGCCGCCCGCCGCCGCGGCCTGGCCCTGCCAGCGCGCGAGCCCCACGGTGATCGGGTACAGCTCGGGGTCGTTGAGCATGATGAGCGGCAGGAAGTAGTTGTTCCAGGTGTGCACCAGGGCGAACAGCAGGACGGTGGCGAAGCCCGGCGCGAGGAGGCGCAGCACCACCTGGAAGAAGATCCGGAACTCGCTCGCGCCGTCGATGCGGGCGGCCTCCAGGAGGCTGTCGGGCACGGCGGCTTCGACGTAGACGCGCATGAGGAGGAGCCCGAACGGGTTCACGAGCGAGGGCAGGATGATCGCCCAGGGCGTGTCGGCGAGGCCGATCTCGCTGAACACGAGGTAGGTCGGGATGGCGAGCGCGGTCGTGGGGACCATGACCGCGCCGAGTACGACCATGAACATGGTGCGGTTGCCGCGGAAGCGGTACTTGGAGAAGCCGTATCCGGCGAGGGCGGCCAGGAGCGCGCCGCCGCCCGCGGCGGTGACGGCGTACAGGAGCGTGTTCCACAGCCACTTGAGGAAGACGCCGTCGTCCTGGGTGAGCGTGAGCTGGATGTTCTGGAACAGGTGGAAGTCGCCGGAGAACCAGAGTCCGAAGGTGGAGAACAGGTCTTCGCTGGTCTTGGAGGAGGCGACGAGGAGCCAGAACAGCGGCAGGAGGAAGTAGGCCGCGGCGGCGAGCATCCCGATCGTGAGGACGGTGCTGCGCTTGGGCTTCTGGCGGCGCGGCTTGATTGCGGTGGTGGTCATCGCCGGCTCCTGCGGTTGGTGGCGAACATGAACGCGTACGAGCCGACGAGGATGACCAGGCCGAGCACGAACGAGACGGCGGCGGCGTAGTTGTACTCCTGGCCGACGAACGCGAGGTTGTAGGCGTACAGGTTGGGCGTGTAGGCGGCGTCGATCACGGTGGGCGCCAGGGACTGCATGAGCTGCGGCTCGTTGACCAGCTGGAAGCTGCCGATGATGGAGAAGATCATGCAGACCGCGAGCGCGCCTTTGAGCGCGGGGATCTTGATGCTCCAGGCGATGCGCCACTGCCCGGCGCCGTCGACGGCGGCGGCCTCGTAGATCTCGGTCGGGACCGAGCGGAGGGCGGCGAAGAGGATCACCATGTTGTAACCGGTGAACTCCCAGAACACGATGTTGGCGAGGGAGCCGAGCATGAGGTCGGGGCCGAGGAAGTCGGGTGCGGCCGTGCCGATCGCGTCGGCGAGCTGCGCGAAGGGCCCGTACTCGGGCCCGTATAGGAAGCCCCACATGAGGGTCGCGATGACGCCGGGGACGGCGTACGGGACGAAGATCCCGAGCCGGGTGGTCCTCTTGAGACGGACGAGGCCGGTGTCGAGGGCGAGCGCGAAGGCGAGCGCGGCGACGAGCATGACCGGTACTTGGATCAGGAAGAACAGGCAGACGCGGCCGATGCCGGTCCACAGCTGCTCGTCGCCGAAGGCCCGGGTGTAGTTCTCGAAGCCGACGAAGACGTTGCCGCCCACGAGCTGTTCGCGGAAGAGGCTGAAGTAGGCGGCGTAGAGGAGCGGCAGGGCGAACATCGCGAGGAACACGATCATGAAGGGCGCCACGAACATGTACCCGGCGAGGGCCTTGCGCTTGGTGCCCTCCTGGCGGCGCTTGCGGGTCTGGGCGGTCGCTGTCATGGCTGCCTCACCGTGAATCCCTGGTATTTCGCGTACTCCTCGATGCGCTCCTGCCATGCCTGCATGGCGGCGACGGCGTCGGTCTGCTCGGCGACGGCCGTGCCTACGGTGGCGGTGAAGTCGGCGTAGACCTTGTCCTGGAACGGGGCCCACTGGAAGTCCTCGGCGACGGTGGTGCCGATCTCGGCGAAGAGGCCGTTCACTTCTTGGCCGCCGTAGAAGGGGAGCGGCTGCTTTGTGAAGGCGGGGTCTTCGAGGATCGCCTTCGTCGGCGGGTAGAGGAACTGCTCGTTCGCCATCGTCTCGGTCGACTGCGGGTCGGTGTTGATGAACTGGGCGAAGACGGCGGCGGCGATCGGGTTGCGGGTGGTGGCCATGACGGCGGAGGTGGAGCCGCCCCAGTTGGAGGAGACCTGTTGGCCCGCTTCCCATTGCGGGAGCGGGGCGACCCGCCACAGGCCGGAGGTCGAGGCGGCGGCGGACTGGAGGAACGTGGGGGCCCAGGCGGGGGCGATCCACGTGGCGTACTTGCCTTTGTTGAGGGCCTGGTACCACTGGTCGTTGAAGTCCGCGTCGACCGAGATGAGGTCCTGTTCGGACAGTTCGCCCCAGTAGCGGGCGACCTTCTCCGCTTCCGGGGAAGTCAGGTCCACGTTGAGGTCGGGGCCTTCGGAACCGCCGAACGGGTCGGCCCCGGCCTGCCAGAGCATCGCGGCGAAGAACGCGCCCTGCGAGGGCGCGAAGTTCGTCAGGTACACCTCGGGGTCGGCCTCGTGCAGCGTCTTCGCGGCGGCGGCGAACTCGTCCCAGGTCGCGGGGACCGCGATGCCGTGGGCCTGGAAGATGTCCTCGCGGTAGAGCATCCCCATGGGGCCGGTGTCCTGCGGGATGGCCCAGATCTCGCCGTTCGCGCCGCTCACCTGCGCCCACGCGAACGCCACGAACTTGTCACCGATCTCGCTGGCGCCGTAGGGGCCGAGGTCGAGCAGGTCTTCGGTGATGGTGAACGACGGGATCATCTGGTATTCGAGCTGGGCCACGTCGGGGGCGCCGTTCCCGGCGCGCAGGGCGGTGCGCAGCTTCGCGTAGTGCGGGTTGCCCTGGCCGGCGTTGACGATGTCCACAGTGATCTGCGGATACGCCTCTTGGAAGAGCGCCACTTCCTTCTCGATGCCCGGCACCCAGGTCCAGAAGTTCAGTTCGGTCGGCTGGCGCATGGCCGCGTCGATCTCGGCCTGGGTCACGCTCTTGGGCGGATCGACGGTGTGCCTGCCGCAGGCCGCGAGCGCCAGCGGGCCCGCCAGGGCGGCCGCGAGGCCGGTCCTGCGGCTGAAACGGGGATTCATCCGACTCGGTTCTTCCTGTTGCGCGCCAGTGCGACTCAGGATCTGCCAGCTGGCACTACTTGTGGGAGAGGGGCGGTCTGGTCGAGGCGCGGACGACGAGGCGGCGGCGCGGTGGTGCCGCCGTCGCCTCCGGCGCCGAAGGCTCGGCTCCGGGCAGGAGCCGCATGAGGACGTCGAGGGCATGGGTCGCATCGCCCTCGAAGTCCTGCTTGACGGTGGTCAGCGGCGGGGAGAGGTAGGCGGCGGCGGGGATGTCGTCGAAGCCGACGAGCGAGACGTCCTCGGGGACGCGCCGCCCGGCCTCGTGGAGCGCGCGGGCGAGCCCGATCGCGGTGTCGTCGTTGGCGCAGAACACGGCCGTGGCCTCGCGCGGCAGGGCGAGCCCGGCGGCGTAGCCCCCGGCGGGCGTCCAGTCGCCTTCGAGGTGCGGGGGCGGCTCGATGCCGCGCGCGCGGTGGGCCTCGGCCCAGCCTTCGAGGCGTTCGCGCGCCTCCCACCAGTCGAGCGGCCCGGCCACGTGCCAAACCTGTTCGTGGCCGAGGTCGAGCAGGTGCTCGACGGCTTCGCGGCATGACGCGGCGGTGCGCCCGCGCGCGAGGGCCACGCGGTCGGCGGGCAGGTCGGCGGCCTGGCCGAGGCTCACGATCGGGACGCCCGCGTCGGGGCGCACGTGCTGGCCCTCGTCGATCGGCTCGGAGAGGATGATCCCGTCCACGCCTTGGGCGAGCAGCCAGTCGACCGAGTCCTGGACCGCTTCCGGTTGGCCCTCAGGGGTGTTGGCGACCATGAACGAGAGCCCGGCGGCGCGGGTGGCGCGCTCCAGGGCCACGAGCATCGAGGCCGGGCCGTACAGCGCGGAGCCGAGCGAGACGACGCCGATGCGCTTGAAGCGGCCGGTGATGAGCGCGCGGGCGGCGGTGTTGGGCCGGAAGCCCAGCTCGGCGGCGGCCCGGAGCACCTTCTCGCGCAGCTCCTCGCTGACGTACCGCTCGTTGTTGACGACGCGGGAGACGGTCTTCTGCGAGACCCCGGCCAGGCGCGCGACGTCGGTCATCCCGGGCGGTCGGCGCCGGGCGTCGTCGGGCATGGTCGGGGACGGCATAGAGCTCCAGAACTGGTGTGACTACGTTGTCAGGCGTAACCTACGCCACGTTCTGGAGCAGTGTCAAGCCGACGGTCCTCAGATGGTACCCACCAGTTCCGCCAGCGCGCCGTCGCGCGCGAACACCGGGATCACGTCGATCGGCGCGGCCGCGTCGATCCACTGCCCGCCCGCGAACGATGCTCCAGTGTGGAGGTCGGTCCACGACGCGCCCTCGGGGAGGTACACGCGGCGCGCGGTCGCGTGCGCCTCCACTACCGGGGCCACGAGCACGTCGGGCCCGAACATGTACTGGTCGGCCAGGTCCCAGCAGACCGGGTCCGCGGGGAACTCGTGGAACATGCCGCGCATGACCGGCTGCCCCGACTCGTGCGCCTCGGTCATGAGCCGCCTCGTGTACGGCCGCATCGCCTCGCGCAGGCGTACGTAGCGCACCAGGATCTCGTACACGTCCTCGCCGAAGCTCCACAGCTCGTTGGGGGCGCCCGAGTTGCAGCGCTTCGAGCCGTCGGCCGCGAGCACCTCCTCGCCGGGCTGCCGGTCGCCGTGCATCCGCATCACCGGGCAGAACGCGCCGAACTGGAACCAGCGCACGAGCAGGTCCCGGAAGTCCGGGTCCTCGATGTTCCCGCCGCCGAACCCGCCGATGTCGGTGGTGAACCACGGGATGCCCGCGACTCCCATGTGGAGCCCGGCCGTGATCTGCTTGCGGAAGTCCGCGTACGAGGAGTGGATGTCGCCCGACCACACCAGGGCGCCGTAGCGCTGGGAGCCGGCCCAGGCGCAGCGCACGAGGTTCACGACCTCCGACTGCCCTGCGGCCCTTTGGCCCTCGTAGAACATGCGGGAGAACGCCTGCGGGTAGACGTTGCCGACCTGCGCGTTCGGCCCGAGGTGGTAGCGGTAGTTGTCGAAGTCGTAGACGCCGTACTCCGGTTCGGCCTCGTCGAGCCAGAACACGTTGATGCCCAGGTCGTGGTAGTTGCGTTTGAAGATTTCCCAGGCCTTCTCGCGGGTGCGCGGGTTGGTGGGGTCGAGGAACATGCTGGGCCCGAGGAAGCTCATCTGCACGTCCAGGCCGCGCTCGGTGCGCACGAGCAGGTTCTCCTTCTTGAGCGCCGCGAAGTTCTCCGATTCGAGCGAGACCTGCGGCCACACCGAGACCATGAGTTCGACGCCCATCTCCTTGAGCTCGGCGACCATCGCGGCCGGGTCGGGCCAGAACTCCTCTTCGAAGCGGAAGTCGCCCATCTTGGGCCAGTGGAAGAAGTCCGCGACGATCACGTCGAGCGGCAGGCCGCGCCGCTGGTGCTCGCGCGCGACTTCGAGCAGCTGCTCCTGGTTCCAGTACCGCAGCTTGCACTGCCAGTACCCGAGGCCGTACTCGGGCATGACGGGGGCATGTCCCGTGGCGTCGGCGTACGCGGCGGTGATCGCGGCGGGGTGCTCCCCGGCGGTGATCCAGTAGTCGAGTTGCTCGGTGGCTTCAGCGGTCCACTCGGTGCGGTTGGCGGCGAACGTGGCCGTGCCGATCGCGGGGTTGTGCCAGAAGAAGCCGTACCCGGCGCTCGACAGGACGAAGGGGACGCTCACTTGCGAGTTGCGGTGCGCCAGTTCGAAAGTCGAACCCTTGACGTCGAGGATCGCCTGCTGGTACTGGCCCATGCCGTACAGCTTCTCCCCCGGGGCGGGCTCGAACGAGGCCCGCAGCCGGTGCGCGCCGCCGGGCAGGGGCCGGAACTCGCGGGCGATGCGCTTGAGCGCGCCGCCGGTGCCGAGTTCTTTCAGCAGCGTCTTGCCGCTCGCGTCGCGGAACTCGAGCGAGCATTCGAAGCGGTCGTACCCGGTCTGCCAGTCGAGCCCGCCCCAGGCGCTCAGGACGACGGTGATGGCGCCGTTGACGAGGGTCGCGGTGTCGCCGTCCACAGTGATCTGCACGTCGACCGGTTCGGGTTCGAGGAGCGCGAAGTCGGTGTCCAGCACCTCGCCCGCGCGGGTGCTGCGCACGCGCAGCGAGTCGCGGCCCCAGGCCTGCACGACGAGGGTCTCGCCGTCGCCGCGCCAGGTGATGGCGTCCTTCGCAGTCTCGAACTGGTTCATGGGGGTTCACTCTTCTCTTCGGTACGGCTCTAGGTCCGCTGATATTGCCAGCGAACCGGTTCGCTGAGCATCATGCCAAGAGTTCGGCAGAACGTCAAGGAGGGGGTCAGGCCTTGGGAGCGACGCTCGACTTCCGGTCGAGGTGCGGCACGATGAGCCGCTTCTCCGCAGGCCCGCGCGGGTCCTCGACCCGCTTGCACAAGACGTCGACCGCGGCTTCGGCCACGGCCACCGGCTCGGACTCGACCGCTGTGTACGACAAGACGTAGAGCCGCGCCAGCTCGGCCGAGTGCAGCGAGACCACGCTGCGGTCCTCGGGCACCCGCAGGCCGAGGTCGCCGAGCACGAACGGCAGCATGGCAACCGCGGCGTCGTTGTGGATCAGCAGGGTCTTCGGCAGGTTCGGGTCCTGCAGCGCCGCACGGAGCGTCTCGCGCACCTGCTCGGGGCCCACGGGAACCGGGACGGGCACGAGCCGCACGCCCCGCTCGGCCGCGCGCCGCAGCGCCGCCCGCTCGAACCGGGTCGCGTAGGTAGAGCCCGAGTCGTAGAGCTCCTCGGGCCAGCGCACGAACACCGCGTCCCGGTGCCCGGCGTCGGCGAGGTGGTCGACGAGCATGTGCGCGGCCGCGCCGAAGTCGAGGTCGACGGCGTCGATGCCGCGCGTGTCCTCGGGGTTGCCGACGAGCACCGCCGGGAAGCCGGACCGCGAGATCGGGTCGAGCCGGGGATCGCCGTCGAGCACGTTGAGGAGGATGAGGCCGTCCACCTGGCGGCCCGCGATCGCGCGGCGGACCGCTTCGGCCCCATCGGGTTCGGTGAGGAGCATGACGGCGTAGCCGCGTTCGCGCGCGGCGTCGGAGAACGCTACGAGGTAGGTCGCCAGCGCGGGGCTGAACTCGGCCTCGTGGAAGCGGACGACGACGCCGAAGGTCATGGTGCGGGAGGTCGCGAGGGCGCGGGCGCCGCTGTTGACGGAGTAGTCGAGTTTGGCGATGGCCGCTTCGATGCGGGCGCGTGTCTCGGGGGTCACGAACTTGCGCCCGGTGAGCACGGACGAGACGGTGCTGCGCGAGACGCCGGCCTCGCGTGCGACATCGCCGATCGTCGCCACTGCCGCTCCTCTCAAGAGGTGTCCTTCTCTCGTTGTCTCGGCGAGTGTAGCGGTTCGCCTGGTCGGAGCGGTGGTGTCGGGAGCGGTGGTGTCGGGGGCGGCCGAGGAGGCCCGGCCGCCCCCGATCACCTAGTCGAACAGCGGGGTGAGGGTGATCCGGTCGAGGTTCGGCGCGTACTGCGAGCGCAGCAGGACGCCGGGCCAGACGTCGGAGCCGTAGCTGACCCCGTCGAACTGCGGTTTCTCCTCGCCGCTCACGCCGATCTCATTCACCCCCTCCTCGAGTTCGACGACTACGGTGAGCTCCCAGAAGTTGTTCTCGTGGAACGAGTGCGGGAAGACCACGCGGATCGGTTCGGCCCCGTTGACGGAGACGAGCGCGTAGCGGGCCACGGGGTCGGGGTTGTAGTGCGTCGCCGGGGACTGCTCCTCGTTGGAGTAGCGGAACGTCAGCGCGTACTGCCCGGCCTCGTCGACCTCGACGGCGTCGAACGTGAGCGTGTTGCCGTTGCCGGGTTCGCCGCCGATGCCGGTGACGGCCTGGCCGCCGGAGGCCAGGGACAGGTCCGTGGCGGTGGCGGTTCCGGCGAGCGTGCCGGACTCGGCTTCGTAGGCGGTGGATTCGAGCGCGTCCGACGAAGCCACGGTGAGCCGGTCGATGACGAGGCTCCGGGCGCCTTGGACGACGATCTTGTTGACGCCGCCGAGGAGGAAGGCGTCGACCTTGCCGTACCTGTCGGTCCTGACGGATTCGCCGTTGACTTCGAGGTTCACCTTCTTGCCGAGGTCGAGGAGCGCGGGGGCGTCAGCTGCCGAGTAGACCCAGAAGGTCGCGGTGGCGCCCTTCGGGATCGAGGCGCCGCTGGAGGTGCCGTAGACCGGGCTCGCGCCTGCGAGTTCGGCGTGCTCGGCCTCGTAGACGTCGGACGTGTGGTCCGGGTTGGGGAGGGCGAGGTCGATCTTGTCGACGAGCACGTCGCCGGAGATCGCGCCGGTGCCGTCGAGGCTCTTGGTGGCCAGGGTGATCACGTGCTCCCCTGCGGTGAGGTCCACAGTGGTGTCGGCGTGGTCCCACACGACCCACTTGTAGCCCAGGGGAAGGAAGATCTCCTGCTCGGCCTGGCCGTCGACGCTGACGAACATGTTGGTGGGGCCCTGGGCCTGCACTTCGGCGTCGGTGTTGAGCGACCCGGCGAAGACGCTGAGGTCGTACTCGCCGTCTTCGGGCACGTCCACAGTGAACTTGATCCCGTTGTCGGTGCCGGTGCGCATGCCGCCGACGTTGTAGCCGCCGGAGGTGTAGAACTTCGAGACGTTCGAGGGCGAGCCCTCGGGGCCGTTCACGTTCAGGCCCGAGCCCTGGAACGCGGCGTCCTCGGCCTCGTAGGTCGCCTCCCACGCGGCGCTCGGTTCGGCGCTCGTGCCGGTGTCGGCGCCGGGGGTCACGATGACCTCGTAGGAGGATTCGGCGTCGAGTTCCGGCAGGTCCCCGGCGCCGAAGTGCACGGCCGCATCGCCATCGGCCACAGGCACGTCCAGTTCGGCGATCACGTCCGGCCGGGCGCTGTCGCCGATCTGCCCGCTCCACCGGATCTCGCGCACGGTGACCCGCACGGACTCGCCGAAGACCTCTGTCGGCACGTCGCCCAGCCGGAGCGTGTAGTTGCCGCCCGCGCCGCCGAGGATGACACGGCTCTGCTGCAGACTCTCGTCGAGCGTCGCGACGCCTTGAAGGGTGTAGCTCTGGCCGGGGTGCGGCGGCGTGACCTCCACGGTGGAGCCGCTCATGTTGCTGTAGGCGTTGAGGAGCCACCACTGGCCGTTGGCGCGGTTGGCCTGCACGGCGGAGTCGGAGAGGTTGCCGTCGATGTTCCAGTAGGCGATGTCGCCGTAGACCTTCTTGTCCTCGAGCGCGGAGATCCACTGGATCATCTGGCCGGGGACGGAGGTGTGGTAGTTGAAGGCGTACTCGGTGATGTTGATCGGCAGCTGCGTGCCTTCGTATGCGGTGCCCGCGAACAGCTCGGACTCCCAGACGCGGTAGCGGTCCACGTTGGCGCGGATGTTGGCCGGGTCGGAGAGCTCGTGCCACACGACGGTGTCGGGAACCGTGCCCGCCTCGATGGCGTGGGCCATGAAGCCCTTGACCTGGTTGTAGAGGACGCTGGTGTTCGGCCCGCCGATGCGGGCGTCGGGCAGCACGTCGTGGATGACGGCGTAGGCGCGGTCCCAGGCGGCGAAGAAGTCGTCGGGGTCGCTGAGCCAGCTGGTGCCGTTGTAGCTCCACTGGCCGGTGCCGAACATGTTGCCCTCGGGCTCGTTGTACGGCATGAACACCACATTGGACTGCTTCTCGGCGGGCAGGGTCGCGACCTGCTCGGCCTGGAGCCGCAGCTGCTCCATGTAAAGGTCCATCTTCTCTTCCGGAGTGCTGCCGGGCCACTGGTACGGGAAGCCCCGGTGGATGTCCGTCATATAGATGTAGACGTCGCCGTTCGAGGCCTCGACGAGGGGACCGAGCACTTCGAGCGCGTCAGCACCGGGGTGCTGCGGGCCGTCCTGGGCTTTCGTTGCGACAGTGGCGAGGTCGATGCCGTCGATCAGGTTCTCGGACGGCAGGCCCTCGTCGTAGAGGCCGTAGAGGGTGCCGGAGGCGCCGCCGAGGAAATCACCGGTGGTCTTGCCGAGGTTCACGTTGAGGGCGTTCTCGACGACCTCCACAGTGGCCGACACCGTCAGGTCGTGGCCGACCACGGTGCCCGACACCGTGAACGAGCCGGGCTTGCCGTACTGCTCAGCCGGGATGTCGTCCCAGTCGATGGCCACCGTGCGGCCGATGCCGTCGCTGAAGTCCGCCGGGGCGGTGGCGGGCAGCTCGGGGGCCTCGCCGACGATCGTGCGTGTCTCGAACGAGTCCTGTTGCAGCCCTTCGAGGACCGGCAGCGTACCGCCGTAGAGCCCGGCGACCTGGGCCGCGTCGAGCGCGAGGTCGTAGACCTGGAACTCGTCGATCGCGCCGTCGAAGAACGGGTGCCCGGACCAGAACGCCTTGCCGATGAAGCCGGAGGTCGTGCCGTTCGGGTCGTGCATGACCGCGTCGAGGTCGAGCTGCGCCCGCGTACGGCCGACCTCGACCCCGTTGAGGTAGTACACGATCTGCTCGCCGTCGATGGCGGTCACGGCCTGGACCCAGGTGCCCGCCGGGAGCTTGCCGGTGCCGTCCACGCCGACCTCGCTGCCGCCGTTCACCGGCTTGATCGAGGAGCGGTTCGTGCCGGGGCCCTGGTAGGAGGGGGTCAGGAAGGTGGCGCTGGCATTGTTCTTGCCGAGGTTGTAGGCCCACTGGAAGTCGGCGCCGCCGTCCCAGCGCAGCCAGGTCGCGATGGTCATCTGGTCGCGGCCCGCGAAGAGGCCGTGCGGGACCTGCACATAGGGCGCGGTGGTGGAGGTCGAGGCGCCGCCGGTGAGGTCGAGCGCGGCCGAGCCATCGGCGCGGCCGGGCACCGAGGGGGCCTGCCCGGCGTTGACGACCGTGCCGTCGAGGCCCGAGGTCGACAGGTCGTCGACGATGCCGTTCGCGACCTGCCCTTCCTCGAACGAGTAGGAGAGGATCAGGTGCTCGCCTGTGCTTTCTTCAAGAGCCGGATCAGCCGTTGCCGGCACGGCCGCGAGCGGCGCGATGGCGATCGCGGCGAGGGCGCTCGCCGTTCGCCATAGGGGTGCGCGGGACTTCATGTCGCCTCACTCTCGTCATTGAGAGGTCCGCTGGGAGGGAAGCATCCCAGCGAACCGGTTCGCTCAACACCGTACCGAGCCTGAGGCGGCTTTGGCAAGACTCTAGAGAACCGGTTCGCCGTAGTATGGAGACCGCCCGGGAGCCGCGGCTCCCGGACGGTCGTATCGAAGGGCTCGAATGCCTGCTACCAGCGGTGGTGGACCTGGGCGCGGAGCTTCGCGTCGTAGAGGTCCCGCACGGCCGCGAGCGTGGACTCGGGCAGCGGTGCGAGCTCGGCCGCCGCCGCGTTCGCCTCGGCTTGCTCGGGGTTCCGGGCCCCCGGGATCACCGTCGAGACGCCGGGCTGCTGGATGAGCCAGCGCAGCGCGGTCTGGGCCGCAGTCGCGCCTTCCGGTGCGAGGGCGGCGAACTCGACGGCGGCTTCCACGCCCGTGGCGTAGTCGACGCCCGAGAACGTCTCGCCCTGGTCGAAGGCCTCGCCGTGCCGGTTGTAGGTGCGGTGGTCGTTGGCGGCGAACACCGTCGCAGCGGTGTACTTGCCCGAGAGGAGGCCCGAGGCGAGCGGCACGCGCGCGATGATGCCGACTCCGGCGGCCTCGGCGGCGGGCAGGACGGCTTCGAGTGGCTTGAGGCGGAACGGGTTCAGAATGATCTGGACGCTGGCGGTGCCGGGCCGGGCGATCGCGGTCAGGGCCTCGTCGCAGGTCTCGACGCTCACGCCGTACGCGGCGATCCGGCCTTCTTCCACGAGGGTGTCGAGCGCGTCGAAGACCGCGTCCGAGGCGTAGACCGGGGTGGGCGGGCAGTGGAGCTGCACGAGGTCGAGCCGGTCGACGCCGAGGTTCGCGCGGGAGCGGTCGGTCCAGGCGCGGAAGTTCTCGAGCGTGTAGAGCGCCGGGTCGAGTGCGACGCGGCGGCCCATCTTGGTGGCCACCATGGTTCCGGCGTCGGGCCGCTCCTTCAGGAAGCGCCCGATGAGCTGCTCGGAGCGGCCGTCGCCGTAGACGTCGGCGGTGTCAAAGAGAGTGACGCCCGCTTCCACTGCCGCGTCGAGGACGGCGAGCGCGTCCTCCTCCCGCACGTCGCCCCAGTCGGCGCCGAGCTGCCAGGTGCCGAGCCCGACCACCGATACCCGCTGGCCGCTCCGGCCGAATGCGCGCTGCTCCATTGGTCCCCCCAAGTCGTTCGTGTGCGTCGCGCGCAAGTCTAGGGTCGCGGCCCGCGCGTAGGATTCCGGGCGTGCGCTACTTCGTTCAGTTTCCCGCAGGCACCGGCGAACTGGTCGCCGAGTCGATCGGTTCCTACGTGGACCGCCCGGAGACCGTCTATGCCGACGACAGTTCGCTGGTCTTCGAGTCGGACAGCCGCTATGAGCAGGTGGTGCGGATTCCGTTCGTGAAGAACTCGTTCACGGTGATCGCGGACGTGGTGCGGGGCGATGTCGACGGGAACGTGCTGGACCTGGCGGACAGCCTCCGCTACGGCGGCCTGGACGCCTACGCCGATTCGTTCCGGGTGATGTTCCATGTGGACGGTGCGCTGATCCCGGTGGCGCCGAGGGCGAAGCGGGCGCTCGAAACGGAGATTCAGTACGCGTCGGGCCAGCGCATGGTCGGCCGGGGCTCGGGCGAGGAGTACTGGGTGGTCGGCAGGTCCGACTTCGAGTACCTGATGCTGTGCCGCCGCCACATCCGGCCGAAGCGGGCCGCGAAGGCGGCGGGCGCGATCTCGCACGAGCTCTCCTCGCTGCTCATCGCGGCTTCGAAGCCGCATCCGGAGGACGTGTTCCTCGACCCGTTCGCGGGTTCGGGTTCGTTCCCGTTGGCGCGGATGTCGTTCCCGGCGCAGCGGATCGTGTACTCGGACTCGGATCTGGAGCGGCTGCAGGAGGAGTTCCCGGCGTCGGTGCGCGGGAGCCGCGAGATCGAGTTCCTGGGCGAGGACGCTCTGACGCTCGCGTCGTTCGAGGACCACGCGGTGGACGTGATCGTCACCGATCCGCCTTGGGGCGAGTACGAGGAGCTGCCGCTTGCGCTCCCGGAGTTCCTCGGCGCGATGGCACGGTCGTTCGACCGGGTGCTCGACCCGCGCACCGGGCGGTTCGTGCTGCTGGTCGCGCGGATGGCGGCGGAGGTGGCCGAGCAGGCGCTCAAGGCGAACCGGCTCAGCATCGGCTCGGTCCACGAGGTGCTGGTGAACGGGCACCCGGCTACGGTGATCGTCGGGGGACGCGAAGCGGCGTGAAGGTCGGAACCCTCACGCCGCCTTGGCGGTTGCCGCGTTAAGCGGCCGATCCGGTCACGGTGGTGCCGGTCCTGGTGATCTCGTAGGAGACCTGGCCGCCGCCCCAGAAGTGGAACGTCAGCGTCACGGGCTGGCCGTCGTTGACCTCGTCGAAGAACGCGGTCTTGAGCAGGGTCGTCCCGGCGGTGTAGTCGGGCTGGAAGTGCTGCCAGTACTCCTTGTAGGAGGTCCAGTTCGCCGGCCCGGCGTTGGTGCCGTCGGCGTACTTGGCCTCCATCGTCGCGAGCTGGTCGCCCTTGAACTGGGTCGGGATGGCGAACGAGGTCGTGGTCCCGGTCGCGTCGGCGAAGACCGGCGTGTCATAGGTGATGATGTTGATGCGCCAGGGGATTCCGGCGGAGAAGCGGGCCTCGATCACGGCGTTGGTGCCGTAGGCGCGGCTCCCGGCGAGGCGGGTGAGCGCAGAGGCGTGGAGCGTCAGGGTGTCGCCGGAGACCGTGTAGTCGGCCCCCTCGGTCAGCTTCGTGCTTCCATGCCAGAGGCCTTGGAACTGAAGCCCGTTGCGATTCAAGGTGAGCGACTCAGAGCCGATCGTCCCGGCCTTCTCCAGGTAGATCGCGTCGAACGAGGCGGTCCCCGAACGCGTGCTCCAACCGGACTCGAAGTAGGAGGCGATGTGCTCGTCGCGCCACTGGAGCGTGCTGCGGTCGAGGAACTGGCCGGCGTCCCACAGCATGGTGGTGACCTGCTTGTCCCGGGCCTGGAACTCGGCGGCCTCGAAGAACTTCATGAGCTCGCCGTGCTCGTGGACGCCGGGGCGGTTGTGGTCGTAGTTGAGGACGGCCCACTCCCCCATGATGACCGGGATGTCGTTGTCCACAAAGGTGTCGTTGGCGCGCTGGAACGTCCCGACCAGGTCCGCTTCGACCTGGGCGTTGTAGGTGGTGAACCCGGCGATGTTGACGCTGAAGGGCCAGAACCCGTAGAAGTGGATGGTCGCGGCGATCATGTCGTCGTCGAGGCCGTCGATGGTCGCCTTCAGGGCGTCCAGGCGGGGCTGCTCGGCGTTGGTCACCAAGGTGGGCATCACCAGCAGGCGGTCGTCGTTGTTCCCGCCGGAAGCGCGCACGATCTCGTGGAACGCGAGGTTCAGCTCCTCGGTGTAGGCGTCACCGGCAGCGCCTTCGGCGCCGACGAACTGCGGTTCGTTGATGCTCTCGAACGAGAGCTCGGCCGGGTAGTCCTTGAAGCGGTCGGCGATCTGGGTCCACATGGCCTCGTACTTGGCCATCACGTTGTCGTGGTCGTTCGGCAGCTCGTCGAGCCACATCCACGAGTCGTGGTGGAGGTTCAAGAGCACCTGCAGGTCATTGGCGAGCGCCCAGTCGACGACCTGGGCGACGCGGTCCATGCGGGCCGAATCGATCGTGTAGTTCGGGCCGTCGCCGGTGAACTCGTCCCAGGTGACCGGGAGCCGGATCGAGTTGTAGCCCTCCGCTTTCACCGTCTGCAGGAGCTGCTGGGTGATCATCGGGTTGCCCCAGGCGGTCTCGCCGCCGAGCGCGTCCAGGGTGTTGCCGATGTTCCAGCCGGGCTGCATCGCGGCGACCTGCTCCATCGCGGAGACCGAGCCCGTGGGCGGGTCGGTCGTGGGCGCGGTGGTCGGCTGGCCTACGGAGCCGTCGCAGACGCGGCCGTTGAGGCGGAACTCGGTGGGGTCGGTGTTGACCCCGGCCCAGTAGCCGAGGAAGCCGAAGGAGGTCGAAGCGCCCGTGGCGATCTGGGCGTTGTAGCTCATGTTCTCGGCTTTGACGGCCGGGGGCGTGTTCGTGTACTGGGCGTTCCACATGCTCGTGACGTGCTGGCCTTCGGGCCAGACCCATTCGAGGTCCCACCCGTTGATCGGCTCGCCGAGGTTGGTGACTTCGACATCGGCGGTGAAGCCGCCCGGCCACTGGCCGGTGACCTCGTACTGGACCTCGCAGCCTTGGGCCGCTTGGGCGCCGACGGCCCCGAGGAGGCCTGCGGTGAGGACGGCGGCGGCCGACGCAGCGATCGCGCCGAGGCGCAGCCGTTGTCTATGCACAGTGGTCGGACTCATGGCGAGTCTCCTTGCCGGAAGAGGTGCGTGCTCATGAAGGGCGCAGCGTCGCTACCGGGGAGGATCGGGCTCGGAGCGCCACCGGTCCAGACTAAGTTTGCTCGTTAAACTTTGTCAATACATAAATCTATGCGCTTTGATCATTCTTCGACGGCGTACAGCCACGGCCCCGACCTAAGTCAACCAACTGATTGAATTTTGGGGTCGTGTCGCTACCATGGTTCAATCACTTGGTTTAGATATGGTCGGGGCTTCGACCGAAGGGATGCGGACGTGGAAGACGGCAAACGGCGCCGGGACGAGCGCAGCGAGGAGACGCGGGAGGCGCTGCTGGTCGCCGCCGAGCGCCTGTTCGCCGAGCGGGGCGTGCACGCGGTGTCGAACCGGCAGATCGTCGAGGCCGCCGGGCAGGGCAACACCGCGGCCGTCGGCTACCACTTCGGGACGAAGGAGTCGCTCGTCCAGGCGATCACCGCGAAGCACTCGGCCGCGATCGAACGCGTCCGCGCCCGCCTCATCGCGGAGCTGCACGACGAGGACGACCTGCGCGGATGGGTCGCGGTAGCGGTCCGGTCGGTCGCCTCGCATCTCGCGAGCCTGCCCCAGCCGACCTGGTACGCCCGCTTCACGGCCCAGGTCGCCGCCGACCCCGAACTGCACCGGCTCGACCCGGAGGACGCCGAGTCGCCGTCGCTGGAGACGCTGCGCAAGGGCATGATCCGGTGCCTGCCGGACCTGCCCGAGGCGGTCGCGGACTCACGCGCCGCCATGACCCGCCACCTGGTCGACCAGGCCATGGTCGACCGCGAACGGCGCTTCGCCGAGCGGCCCGAAGCGGCACCGGCCGAGGCCGACGCGGGCCTGGAGGACCTCATCGATTCGATCACCGCCATCTGGCGCGGGCCCGTCGCCGCACCGGGCGCGGCGGCGGTCGCGCTCCCCGAGCGGGAGATGCTGGACTTCGCCCGCCAGATCCGCGAGGACTTCGGGCGCTTCATGATGGAGTACCGGTTCGCGGTCGACGAAGTGCTCACCAAGGTCACCATCCTCCAAGAGGAGTTCCGGCACCTCCACCGCTACAACCCGATCGAGCACGTCTCCTCCCGGGTCAAGACGCCCGAGAGCATCCTGGAGAAGGTCGCGCGCCGCAAGGTCGCCCCCACGCTGCCGTCGATCCGGGCCGGCATCACCGACATCGCGGGCATCCGCATCACCTGCTCCTTCAAGGCCGACACCTACCGGATCCTCGACGCGCTCACCTCGCAGCAGGACGTGCGCGTGGTCGTGGTCAAGGACTACATCGCCGACCCGAAGCCCAACGGCTACAAGAGCCTCCACGCGATCATCGAGGTGCCCGTGTTCCTCTCGACAGGAGCCGTGCCGGTCATCGTCGAGGTGCAGATCCGGACCATCGCGATGGACTTCTGGGCGAGCCTGGAGCACAAGATCTTCTACAAGTACGACGGCGAGGTCCCCGAGCACCTCGCCGCGGAGCTCTCAGCGGCAGCGGACGCCGCCGCGCACCTGGACGCGCGCATGGAGCAGCTCCACGCGGAGGTCCACGGGCCCTCCGGCCCGCGCGCCGAACCCGTCCCGCGGCTCGACGACGAACTCCTGCAGCGGCTCTGGGACCTCAGCCGACCCGCCGGGCCGCCCGGTACCTAGGCCGGGACCGCTCAGGCCCCGACCTCCACGGGCAAACCGGCGAGGGACCATTCGAGCAGGCCGTCCTCGAGGCGGAACGCGGTGCGGCCTGACCGCTCCAGCAGGGCGACCGCGTCGTGGGCGAAGACGCAGTACGCGCCGCGGCAGTAGGCGACGATCTCGGTGTCGGCGGGAAGCTCGCCGAGGCGGTCGGCGAGCTCGCCGACCGGAATCCCCACGGCGCCGGGGAGGTGGGCGGCGGCGTACTCCTCGGCCGGGCGCACGTCCAGGACCGTGTACCGCCCCGCCTCGATCCCGGCGAGCAGCTCGGACCGGCCGACCTGGCGCGGCCGGTCGCCCAGGTAGTCGGCGGCGGCCCGCTCGACCTCCGCGACGTGCGCGGCGGCGGTGTCGCGGGCGAGCCGGTAGAGGGCGGGCACGTCCTCACCTGCGGGGGCGTAGTAGATGCGCTGGCCTTCGCGGCGGGCCGTGACGAGCCCGGCGGCCTTGAGGGTCTGGAGGTGGGACGAGACGGTGGTCAGGCCCTGGCCGCTGGCGGCCGCGAGGGCTTCAACCGAGCGTTCGGCCTGGATGAGCAGGTCGAGCAGTTCGAGCCGCTTGCCGTTGCCCAGGGCCTTGCCGACGCGGGCGAGCTGGTCGAACAGCGCCGATTTCTTCCCGGGGTGACCCACCGCGGTACTCCTCGCTAGACTCGATAATCCAAGATTCCATGGAATATCGTATCATTACTCATATCGGGAGGAGACCGCGATGACCGTGAACGGACTGGCGGCGCTCGTCGACACGGGCCTGGGCAACAGCGCCTACGTGCTCGACCTGGGCGACGGCGGCGCGCTGGTGGTGGACCCGTCCAGAGACCTGCGCCAGGTACGAGAAGCGACCAGGCGGGCAGGACTGCGGCCGCGCTTCACCGCCGAGACCCACCTCCACGCCGACTTCGTCTCCGGCGCAATACAACTCAACGCGAGCGACAGCGCCGAGATCCTCGCCGCCGCGGCCGGGGGCCGCTCCTTCGCGCACCGCGGCCTGGCCGACGGCGACGAAGTGGACCTCGGCGGCCTGACGCTGCGGGCGCTGGGCACCCCGGGCCACACCGACGAGCACCTCTCCTACCTGCTGCTGGACGGCCCGAAACCGCTGGGCGTCTTCACCGGCGGCTCCCTCATCGTCGGCACCGCCGCCCGCACCGACCTGGTCGACCCCGCCCGCACCGAGGAACTGGCCCGCGCCCAGTACCGGTCGGTCCAGCGGCTGACCGAGCTGCCCGACGAGACCGCGGTCTGGCCCACGCACGGGGCCGGTTCGTTCTGCTCGGCCCCGGCCGGAGCCGCCCGCACCTCCACCATCGGCGCCGAGAAGGCCACGAACACGCTCCTCGCGGCCGACGGCGAAGACGACTTCGTGCGGCGGCTCCTCGCCGCACTCGGCGAGTACCCGGCGTACTTCGACCGCCTCGGCGAGGTCAATAGGCGCGGCCCGGGCGTCATCGCCGAACCGCCCGCGCTCGCGCCCTTGGCGATCGGCGGTTTCCGCGCTGCGATCGACGCGGGCGCGACGGTCGTGGACGTGCGGCCCGCCGCCGCCTTCGCCGAAGCGCACGTCCCCGGGGCGGTCTCGATCCCGCTCAGGTCGGCCTTCGCGACCTGGCTCGGCTGGGTCGTCCCCGAGGACACCCCCGTGGTCGTCGTCCGCGACACGGACCAGGACACGGACGAGATCTCCTGGCAGGCAACGAAGATCGGCTACGACCTCGCCGGGGAGCTCGACGGCGGCATGAACGCCTGGGACGGCCCCGTCCGCGCCATCCCCTTCCTCGACCCCGCCCGCGCCGCCGAACGCCTCGGCGGGACCGCGGTCGTCGACGTCCGCGAAGCGCGCGAGTACCGCAGCGGGCACGTCCCCTCCGCGATCGCCATCCCCTTGGGACACATCGCAGTCGCACCCCTGCCTGACGGGCCGCTCCTCACCCTCTGCGGCCACGGCGAGCGCGCCATGACCGGCGCGAGCCTGGCCGCCCGCCGCGGCGCCGACGTCGCCGTCCTGTCCGGCGGCAGCGCGGACCTGGCCCGGGCCGCAGGCACGGCCCTGGAGACCGGCGCGTGAGCGCCGCCGCGCCGATCCGGCTGGGCCTCAAGGAGAACCTGGCCCAGTTCAGCCTCCTCGTGGCCGTGAACGCCCTCGTCGGCGCCATGGTCGGCCAGGAGCAGACCGTCCTGCCGCTCATGGCCGAGAGCGAGTTCGGGCTGACCGGCTACACGTTCCTGTTCACCTACGTGCTCGCCTTCGGCCTCGCCAAGGCCGCCACCAACTACTTCGCGGGCACCTGGTCGGACCGGTTCGGCCGCAAGCCCGTCCTCCTCGCCGGATGGCTCCTCGCCCTGCCTGTCCCGCTCCTGCTCATCTGGGCCCCCGCCTGGGGCTGGGTGGTGGCCGCGAACGTGCTCCTCGGCGTCAGCCAGGGCCTCACCTGGTCGACCACCGTGATCATGAAGATCGACCTCATCGGCCCCCGCCAGCGCGGACTCGCCATGGGGCTCAACGAGGCCGCCGGGTACGGCGCGGTCGCGGTCGCCTCCGCGCTGGCCGGGTACCTCGCGGGGCAGTACGGGCTGCGGCCGGTCCCGTTCCTGGTCGGCCTGGCGTACGCCGTGCTCGGGATCGCCCTCACGGCCTGGGCCGTGCGCGAGACCCGCGGCCACGCCGCGTTCGAGACCGCCGACCACACCGGGCCCGCCCCGGCCGAGACCCTGTCCGACCGAGAAGTGATCAAGCGGACCACGCTCACCGACCCGGCCCTGTCCTCGGCGAGTCAGGCGGGGCTGGTGAACAACCTGAACTTCGGGCTCTCCTGGGGGCTGTTCCCGCTGCTGTTCGCGGCCGCCGACCTCGCGGTCACCCAGATCGGCGTCCTGGTCGCGCTGTACCCGGCGGTGTGGGGCGCGGGCCAGCTCGTCACCGGCGGGCTCTCGGACCGCATCGGCCGCAAGGCGCTCATCACGACCGGCATGCTCACCCAGGCCGCCGCGCTGGCCGGGATCGCCCTCGCCGACGGCTTCGCAGGATGGGCCGGGGCGACCGCGCTGCTCGGGGCCGGGACCGCGATGGTCTACCCGACGCTCCTCGCCGCCGTCGGCGATGTCGCCCACCCGTCCTGGCGGGCCCGCTCGGTCGGCGTCTACCGACTGTGGAGGGACAGCGGGTACGCGTTCGGCGCGGTCGTCGGCGGGGTCGTGGCCGACCTGTGGGACCTCCGCGCCGCCGTCTGGGCCGCCGTGGTCCTCTCCCTCGCCTCCGGCATCACAGTGGCGCTGCGCATGCCCGAAACCCACCCCCGAGACCGACGGCACCCCTAGCCCCGCTCCGAGCCGCAACACCGACCCGAACACGACGAAACCCAGGTCAGAAATTGCTTCTGACCTGGGTGAATGTCGGGACGACAGGATTCGAACCTGCGACCCCCTCGTCCCAAACGAGGTGCGCTACCAAGCTGCGCCACGTCCCGATCGGCCGCTGAGCGGCCTCAGCCAGGGTACAGCAGTCCCGACAGGATTCACGGCCCGGCCGAGGCCCGCCCCTCCTTCACCGAATGGGAACGGCAGGCGTCAGTCGCCGGCCCTTCACACGAACGAGACCCGGACCGGGAAATCCTTCGGGAATGCGTGTCAGAGGTCGAGCGGCCATCCTTCCGGGCCGCTGGCTTGAAGCTGTACGACCTCATCGCCTGCCGTCACCGTGGCACCGATGACAAGCGCTTCCGGGTCGATCTCGATCTCCGTGTCCCCGTGAATCAACGTCAAGGTCATCCCGCCGTCGTTGACGGTCGCAGCTTCTTCTTGCGTGAGGGGTTCGGTGTGAAATTCGGCGCCCTGATAGTTCGGGGTGCCGGGGCGGAACTGCACTCGCCCGTCGATCGGGTGTTCACCGTCCACGTGAAGCGTGCCGGCGTCAAGGTGCGCGTAGTCGCTGAGCATGGTGCTGATCGTATGGCGCGGTGAGAGGCCGCGATGCGAAATCGCGGACGTGAAGCTCCCGGCCACGTCCGTCCTCGGCCCGGCCTTCCGCTGAGAACCCACGGCGGCCGCGTGATCTCGTACGCTGGTGCCAAACCCCCACCCCTCGACAACTGAAGGCACGCCCATGACGTATTTCGGGACCGACCCCGCCGTGCACTACCACCCTCCGCCCCGGCCCCGCACCAACGGCTTCGCCGTGGCCGCGCTCGTGCTCGGCATCGTCGGCCTCTGCGGCTGCCTCGGCATCCTCGGGCTCGTGTTCGGCTCGATCGCGAAGCAGAAGATCGAGGTGACCGGGGAGGCCGGTGAGGGCCTGGCGCAGGCCGGGATCGTTCTCGGGTGGATCTCGGTCGCCGGAACCGTGTTCCAGGTCTTCCTGCTCATGACCGACTCGTACCCGATGTAGCGCGGAGGGGTCGGGAACCAAGCACTTTAGACCGGGTTGGTCCGTGTTTGCGCAGGTGAACGGAAGGTTGGTCCTGGACATCAGCGCGGCGGAGCGCTTATCGTGGCTTGCAACGCGTGGAGGAGGAACCGTGAAAGCCATCGTCCAGGAACGGTACGGGCCGCCCGGGGAAGTGCTCGGGCTCAAGGAGATCGACCGGCCTGAGCCCGGTCCGGGCCAGGTGCTCGTCCGGGTGCGGGCCAGCAGCGTCAACACCCCCGACTGGATCGCGGTAGCGGGCGTCCCCTACGTGCTGCGGCTCCAGATGGGCCGTTCGGCGGGCGCGGTGCGCGGCAGCGATGTCGCCGGGACCGTCGCGGCGCTCGGCGAGGGCGTCGAGGACTTCGCCGTGGGCGACAAGGTGTTCGGCTCGCTGTGGACCGAAGGGTTCGTCACCGCCGGGGCTTTCGCCGAATTCACGGTGGTCCCTGCAGGGCAGCTCGCGCCGATTCCCGAAGGCGTGGGATTCGAGGACGCGGCCGCTTCGGTCATGTCGGGAGTGACCGCCTTGTGCGCCATGAGGGACGTCGTCGAAGTCCGAAAGGGAATGAAGGTGCTCGTGAACGGCGCCTCCGGCGGGGTGGGGACTTTCGCGGTCCAGTTCGCCGCGCATTTCGGCGCCGAAGTCACCGGAGTCTGCGGCAGCGCGAATGCGGCACTGGTGCGCGGTATCGGCGCGGCGCATGTCGTCGACTACACCAGTACCGATTTCACGCAAGGGAGCGAACGCTATGACGTCATCCTCGACAACGTCGTGAACCACCCGCCGCGGCGCACTGCCCGCGCATTGGCGCCGGGCGGGGTGCTCATTCCCAACAGCGTCGGGAACAGCGGCGGGCTCTTCGCGGGGCTCGGCCGCATGGGCGGCGCGAAGCTGCTGGGGATGTTCCGCGGGGTCGACGTGCGCTTCTGCCCCTCGGAGGCGAGCCGCGAGAACCTCACAGCCGTAGGGGAACTGCTGGCTTCGGGCGCGGTCAGGGCGGTCGTCGACCGGGCCTACCCGCTGGAGGAGGCCCCGCAGGCCGTCGCGCACATGTACGGCCACCACGCCCGCGGGAACGTGGTCGTCACCGTGGCGGAATGACTCCCGGACACCATGAAAGCCGCTGTCCTTCAACGAAGGGCAGCGGCTTCCTGTCTCAGAGCTGTGGGAGCTTAGAGGGCGCGCAGGTTAGCGGCCTGCGGACCCTTCTGGCCCTGCTCGATGTCGAACTCGACGCGCTGGTTCTCTTCGAGCGACTTGTAGCCGTTGCCGGTGATCGCGGAGAAGTGAACGAAGATGTCGGGGCCGTCGCCCTCCGGAGCGATGAAGCCGAAGCCCTTCTCCGAGTTGAACCACTTAACGGTGCCTTGCGCCATTACTACATATCCTTGGTGTTGATGCTCAGACCGACGGCTCGGAATCGGGGATTCGCATCCCTTGGTCCTCTGCCGCCACGCGGTCTGATATTGCCGCCATTGCTGGCGCTTCTCCACTCCGGTTCGCGTTGCCGTGATCCGAGGTGGCCCCTGGACCCTACAGCACTCCCGCCGCATTGCACCCGGCCAGCGCGGAAATTATTCTCGCATTTGACTGTTTGTCCGGTATTGTCCCTGGATTTGGCGGAGATTGGTGCCGAAAGTCATGCGGCCTTGCACGCTATTCGGGCGAAAGCAGCGCCTCGACGACACGGGCGACACCGTCGTCCCCGTTCGGACCGCACCGGTCCGTGGCGGCCTCGGCCGCTTCGGGGTGGGCGCCCGCGACGGCGAAGGAGCGGCCCGCCCAGCGCAGCATCGGGACGTCGTTCGGCATGTCCCCGAACGCGACCACCTCGGCCGGGCCGATGCCGCGGGCCGCGCACCAGGCGGCGAGCGCGGTCGATTTGGAGACGTCGGCGGCCGTGATCTCAAGCAGCCCTTCGCCACCGGAGTGGGAGAGGTGGACGCCGGGGAGGGCCGCGGTGCGGGCGGCGGCGAGCATCGCGTCGGCGCGGCCCGCGGCGTCGTGGACGAGGAGCTTGGCGATCGGGGCGGCGGCGGTGAAGACCTCGTCGAAGGTCTGCACGAAGACCCGCTTGTCGCCCACGGTGTCGACCTTGCGGTAGCCGGGTTCGGCGACGACCTCGAAGCCGGTCTCGACCGCGACCTTCACGCCGGGGAGGGCGGCGCGGAGGGTCTTCGCCACGGCCGCAGCGGTTTCGGGGTCGATGGTGCGGGTGGACTCGATCTCGTGCCGGTCCGGGGCGTAGGTGATGGCGCCGTTCGCGCAGATCGCGGCGTCGAGGACGGCCGAGAGCTGGGGCCATTCGCGGAAGACGCGGGGCGGGCGGGCCGTCACGGCGACGACCGCGATGCCTTGGGCGCGTGCGGATCGCAGTGCGAGGCGGGAGCGTTCGGTGAGGACGCGGCCCGGGGCCAGGAGGGTGCCGTCCAGGTCGGTGGCGATCACGCGCGGTCGGTTCACCGGCCCAGTCTGGCAGTGCGGGCGGCGGGCGCGGGCCCGGCGGCCCCGGGAGGCGACCGGGCCCACGCGGGCGGAGGACCGCCCAGGCCCGGTGGGAGGGCCTGGGCGGCAAGGGGTTAGGGGTAGTTCAAGTCGGGGCGGGCCCGGCCGCCGCGCGGCGGCCGG